>JAQBEG010000758.1:0-10383 GCA_032123985.1 Deltaproteobacteria bacterium | reverse complement strand
GCTGTTCGCGTCGTCGTCCATCGCAATCTGCGCGCCGAGACCTGCGATGAGATGGATGTTCTCCGGCCCATAGCCGACAGTCACGGCCGGGATGAGGACACCATCTCCGAAGCCTTGGAAGACCTCGGAGTTTCCAATCGGCAGCTCGTACCGAAGACTCGGAGTGACGATGAGCCCCGCCTCACGATCGTCGATCACCGCGTATTTGAATCCCGCAGTGATGTCCATAAAGCCCTCTTCGTTGTCGAGAAGACTATTTTCCGGACGATTGATCATATAGCCGTCCTTGGTGGCGATGAATGCGAGACGATCGGTGATCGCAACCCGCGCCTGCACTGCGATCACGCCCGCTTCGCCCCCATCCATGATCGAGTCCGGCGGGTAGTTGTGATAGATGCCGACGAGATTGACGTTGGTCGTGATGTAGGGATCCTCAAAGAGGTAGGGCATCGACATGGGCATGATGTGCCCCTTCGGTCGAGCTTCACGTTCGCTGTCACACAGGAAGTCCGGAAGTATTCCGTCACACTCCGTGTCGGAGGCCGTTGCCGGAAGCGCGCCCGTAACGAAGAGCAAGAGGAGAGCTGTAACGATTCGTACGCCTATAATTCGAAGATTCTTTCCTACCCCCCATTTCGCTCGAGCCATTTCACTCGGTACTGCCTGCCCGATCTCAGAATTGTCTCCTCTAAACCTCATCGTCCGACTCCTTCGGTGGTCGATTCGCTTGACCGCACCAGTCTCTTTCGACCGACGCGAAAGCAGCCAATCTCGCGATTTGGCGCCCGCCGAGATGCAATGCAACTGGCGTACCGAACTATATGCATGGCCACGGGGTCCTCGCGGGAGAACAGGTGTGAAATTCGTGACGAAAGCGCACATTCGTCGCACGATGTCTCAAGATGTCTGGAGATTTCCGCGATTCAGGCGAGCCCCGACAAACATTCCAACTGATCGTGCTTCGGGCACCAACCCGCGCCTGCCAGCTTTTCGATGTCGATGGCTTGGCCATAACGGAGCAGGTCGAACATCGACGAATACACGAATGGAATGCCCATGTTTTCGAGCAAAGGCTCGATCAGGGGAACAGGAACGGGGAGGAGAGGAAAACTACGATGCTCGATCACGCGAATGGCGTCACTCCAGCGCAGCATGCCCGCCGACGAAACATTGTATATCCCTGCTAGTTCGACTTTCGCCGCCCATGACAGCGCGCTAACTGCGTCGTCGACATGCAGGAGCTGAATCGTCGGGTCGAATCCAGGGATTCGCGGGACGAGCGGACGAGCAAGAAGCGTTGCCAAAGGCCCGCGACAGTCGGGGCCCGCGAGTTCCTGGAGGCGCATGATTGCAACGTTTACGTGCGGCAATCGCTTCGCCAGGCTGCGCGCGTATTCCTCGGCTTCGGCGATCGACGTTGCACGATCATTGGAAAGCGTGGAGAGCGCATATCCCTCACGCAATAGAAGCGGCATGTAGCTCTGGCTCGAATAGACCGCACTCGACGAGGCCAGGACCCAGGATCGAACGCATGAGCGCTCGTCTGAGATCGCGGCGCCGACGTACATGGCGGATATCACGTCCGCCCCGGAAGGCCGCGCCTCAGCCCCTCCACGATCCGCAACGAGACCACAGTCGATGACGGTGTCGACCTCTTCCTTCAGCAGATACTCGGCAAAGGGTCGATGATCAGACGACCAGGAAATAAACTCCAGACCCTCGTTCATCGCCGGATCATCGAAGGGATGGCGCTCGAAGCCGACCGCACTATCGACTTCTACATTCTCTCGAAGCGCAGCCACGACTCGCCGTCCAAGCGGCGTACCCCCACCAAGAACAACCAATCGTCTCATCGGCTTACCCCAACCAGCGGCTCTTGCGGCGTGCGAGCATTTCATCGAGCGCCTGCTGAAGATCTCCGCGAATCGCCTCTGCAGAGTCCATCATGCGACTCCGCGAATAAGTCTCTTGATCCGGCTCGTCATCGAAATGGACCGCGGGAAGCGCGCGGGCCCGGATCTTCGCCGGAAGAAAAGCCACGGCACCGAGAATTGGACCGAGAAGCAGGGCATTGAGGGTGATTGGATACCTGTACCCCGCCACGTCTAGTCTTCCGACGACCGGCGTCGTGTCCTCGGTTCCCATCAATGCGATCGGAATGATTGGGACACCGGCGCGCATCGCCGTCTCCACGAATCCGCCGCGACCAAATCGCTGTAGCTTATACCGCTCGCTGGTCGGCTTGACCGGACCCTTCTCGCCCTCTGGAAAAACGACGACGAACGCACCCTCATCTTTGAGAAGACGGTGTGCATTCTCAGGATGACCGACGACACCGCCGATTTGATTCAGAAATCGCCCGGCAAACGGAAAACGCCAGAATCCGTGATGTGCAAGAGAGTAGACGCGTCGGCCCAGTTCTTCCTCGATACCGAATTGGATGACACCTCCGTCGACCGGCATCATGCCCGCATGATTCGATACGAGCAACGCGCCACCCTCTGCCGGAATGTTCTCGAGGCCCTCCCACTCGACGCGAAACCAGGACCGGTAAGCCGCCATGAACAGACGCGTTTGAGGTCCGCGCTCTGGCGAACGACCCCATCGGTCCAACAACTGCGACTCTTCGATTTCGCGCTCGCTCACTATCCCGCCTCCCTCGAAATCCGGCGGCCCGTGATACGATCGATCGACAATTTGACCCACTCTCGCTTGTCGGCCTTCGCCCAGGCTCGGACCCGCGTATGAATCCCGGAATCACTCGGATCACAGATCGAAAGCCGACCCTTCACGACGACGCTCCAACCCGAATGTTCCAGGCGATCGGATTCAGTGATGACAAAGGAGGCTGGCTCCTCCCGGCAGGCGCTATCAAAGATGTGCCCTCGGCCGGTTCGCATCATGATCTGCCGTCTGTAGAGCGCAAAATTCACCGGCCGAACGTCGGGCGACTCAGTGCCGATGAGTGCCAGCAACCCGACCGCCCCCTCACGAAGCAATCTCATGCAGTCTTCGGCCGAGATCTCATCAAAGCCTTCTTCGCCGTTCGAATCCTGCGGCGCGTGTGGATCCTCCTCCACGGCCCCTGCGCTTCCTTTCTCGACGGCATCCGTCGTCATGCCAGATCCTTTCCCGACTCCTCCGACAGAACGAGACGTACGAAATCGCTCTCCGTGAGAATTCCAACGAGACGCTCGCCTTCCACGACGACAAGGCACCCGATCTTTTTTTCAGTCATGATCTTCGCGGCATCGACGAGCGGGGTCGTCGGTGAAATAGTGAGGACGTCATTCGTCATTACGTCTTTGACGTGCAGCATTCCGTAGAGCTTCTTCTGTGCGAACTCTCCGTAGCCGAGCGCGCGAGCCAGCGCTCCACGAAAGAGGTCGCGCTGGCTGATCAACCCTACTACTCGACCATCCTCGTCGAGCACCGGCGTATGTCGAATACGACCGAGATTCATCACATCATCTGCAACGCTGAGCGTGTCGTTCGCATCGAGCGTCACCACTTCCTTCGTCATCAGATCCGCTACCGAATGAACCCCTGCCATGCCTTTTCCCCTCTCCGAAGTTTCTTCCTGACGATCCGATTCATGAACCGATTCGATATCCACACCAGAAGTCGCTCGGCGAATCCGTCGCCCGTCTTCACTCCACCCAAGACGCAAGTCTTATGCCGTACCGATTCGACTCGCAGACCCCGAGACTCGACTGATGCTGGCTTGGAAGGTGGCGCGACCACATAGAATTAATCGAGGCGGCGCATCGCCTCATGGCGAGACAAAAAGACACATCCTGTCCTACATTCTGACCACCCACGTGCCTGCCGGTGGCACATGGGTTGCAGTTTTGACGAAGTAGCCGGTGGAATGCAGGAGAGCGATCCAATGCAAATCAAGACGATTCTAGTCGCAACAGACTTCTCGGAGATGGCCGCGAAAGCGGTCGAAACCGCGATCGAGTTCGCAAAGAAGTTCGATGCAAAACTCATCTTGCTCCACGCCTACAAAGTCGAAATCCCGATGGCTTCGCCGATGACGGCCGGTGGCTATGCCTTGCCTGCAGGATTCTTTGAGCAACTCGGCCAGCATGCCCGAGCGAAGGTCGAGGCAACCGCCGCGGAAATCGAGGCCCGTGGCGTCCCGACGATTGGGATCGCGGTCGAGCAGTCGGCCGCAACCGCGATCGTCGAGGAGGCCACCTCACGTCCGCCGACCTCATCGTCATGGGCACGAGGGGCCTGACCGGAATCAAACATGTCGCGCTGGGTAGCGTCGCTGACCGCGTCGTGCGCATGGCACCCTGCCCGGTTCTGACCGTTGGACTCCATAAATAGGAAAGATCGATCCGAACCTGAATCGCGAGACCCGCGTCACGATGAATGTGGATCTTCTGATGGGCCTCGACGCAGTTGCCCGGGCGCGCGATGATCGGCTGATGGAACTCAACTTCGCGACTGCCTGGGAGGCGATCTCTGACGAGATCCCCGACGCCGAGGCCCTCCTTTGCGGAGATACCCGCCGAAGCTGGAGGCAGTACGACGATCGCGCCGCACGCATCGCGAGCGCCCTCGCCGCGGCGAACCTCCCGCTCGGAGCCAATGTTGGTCTCGCCCTCTACAACGGCGTCGAATATTCCGAAGTTCAATTCGCTTGCTTCAAGCAACGCGTCACGCCCTTCAATGTCAACTTCCGCTACACGGCGAGAGAACTTCATGCCCTCCTGGACGGCGCCGACGCGCAGGCGCTCTTCTTCGACCATTCGCTCGCCGAAGCGATCGACGAGATCCGCACAGAACTACCGAAGCTAGTCCTCCTCGTTCAGGTCGGCGGTAACTCGATTCCCGAATGGGCATCCAGCTACGGCTCGTTGATCGCGACTTCCGAGCCGGCCCCCAGGATCGAAAGGTCGCCTGACGATATGTGGATGCTGTTTACGGGCGGTACGACCGGCAATCCGAAGGGCGTCATGTGGCCCCATGGAAATCTCATCCAAACGATGAAGGCGACATACGCGGGTATAAAACAGCCGGTGCCCCAGACGATTCCCGAAGTCATCGAGACCATTCGGAATATTTCTGCGACCGGCCGCGTGACGCGCCAGCTGGCCGCTGCGCCGCTGATGCATGGAACTTCGGGCATTTCGGCACTGACGACACATATGACCGGCGGGGCCGTGATCACGCTCGAAGAGCGATCGTTCTCGGGGGCGGCGCTTTTCGAGTGCGTCCAACGCCATCGCGCAACTCACCTGACGATCGTCGGCGACGCATTCAGTCGGCCGATGATCGACGCTCTCCAGTCGGCCAAGGATAACGGTACGCCCTACGACCTTTCGTCGATCTTCTTGATCCTCTCCTCGGGTGTCATGTGGAGTGCGCCGATCAAACAGAAGCTTCTCGAGTTCAATCCGCGTATGCGACTGCTGGACTCGCTCGGATCGTCTGAAGGCGTCGGGTTCGCCGCGAAACTCGAGTCCGATCCGACCAAGGCCACCACGGCCAACTTCAGCCTCGGTGAGTTCACGAAGGTGATCACCGACGACGGTAGGGAGGTCGTGCCGGGCTCGGGCGAACGCGGACGACTCGCGCTGGGAGGCTCACTCCCGGTCGGCTATTACAACGACGCAAAAAAGAGCGAGGAGACGTGGCCGACGATCGATGGCCGTCGCTATTCGATTCCCGGTGACTATGCGACGGTCGAATCAGACGGAACGATCACGCTTCTGGGGCGTGGTTCGGCCTGCATCAACTCGGGCGGCGAGAAAATCTATCCTGAAGAAGTCGAGGAGGCGCTCAAGCTCCATCCCGCCGTCGCGGATTGCAATGTCGTCGGCGTTCCGGACGAACGATGGGGCCAGGCTATAACGGCTGTGGTCCAACTGAACGATCCATCGGTCGACGACCAGGCGCTCATCCAATCGGTCAAGGAAAACCTCGCAGCCTACAAGGCACCGAAGCACATCGTTCGCGTAGACGTTCTGAAACGACACGCAAACGGGAAATCCAACTATCGATGGGCAGGGGCGATCGCCCAGAAGGCGCTCGCGCTCTAGTTTGCCTCACGGGACGTCGCGTAATCGAAATCGAGACGGTTCCTGCGATTGGCTATGCCTGCCCTAGAATCACCGCGCCCGTCGGCACACCGACACCGCTCGTCACGAGCACGTGGTCGACCTTCGCGGGCTGGTTGCAAGAAGAACCGCGGATCAGTCGCGTCCCTTCGATGAGATTATTCACGCCGTGAAGGTAGGCCTCCGACAGAAGTCCTCCGTGCGTATTGTTCGGGAGCGCACCGCCCAGCGTAAGCGAGTCCTCGGTTACAAAGTCCTTGGCCTCGCCCCTTCCACAGAAGCCGAACGCCTCGATCTGCATCAAGACCTCGGGCGTAAACGCGTCATAAAGACACGCCGCATCGATGTCCTTCGGGCCCAGACCACTCATCTCGTAGACGACCTTTGCGGCCAGCTCCATCTCGGGAAGCGCCGCGAGATCTTCGCGGTAAAAGCTAGTCATCTGCTCCTGGCCCTCGAAAGACGCCTGCGTCACAGCACGAATCAAAGCCGGCTTCTGTTTCATGTCCTTTGCCCGCTCCGGTGACGTGATCAGCAGCGCACAACCTCCGTCATCTTCCTGGCAACAATCGAAGAGGCGAAGCGGCTCGCAGATCATCCTCGAGTTCATGTAGTCATCCATCGTCATCGGGCGACCACGCATGGCCGCATTCGGATTCTTTTGCGCGTGCATCCTCTGAGTGATCGCGATATGCGCGAGATGCTCCGAAGTCGCGCCGTATTTTTCCATGTAGAGCTTCGCCTGAAGCGCAATCCATGAAGCCGGAGTCAGAAGACCAAAGGGCATATACCACGACCAATGAATCAGATCGCTGGAGATGATATTGCCCGAGAGCCCCTGCCCCATCCGCTGCCCGGAGCGCCCGTTGAGCGCGCGGTATACGATCACGTTCTTTGCCGCGCCGGTCGCCACGGCCATCGCGGCGTGTGCGATCAGTCCGACGGCGGCCCCTCCGCCGTAGTTGACCTGACTCCAGAAGGTCATATCGCCAATGCCGACCGTACGAGCAACCTCGACCTCATCGCTCGAATCCATCGTGTAGGTCACGAGCCCGTCGACTTCGCAGGGCGATATCCCCGCATCCTCGATCGCGTTCCGCACGGCTTCGGTCGCCAACGAAAGCTCGGAAACGCCCGAGTTCTTACTGTAGGCGGTCTGGCCGATGCCAGCGATCACGGCTTCATCATGGAGTGTCGTGGGCATGAATCGAGTTCCCTCGCTAGGGCAATTGGATCGTCAAGGTCGCGGTCACGTGATTGCCCCACGCGTTGTTTCCCGCGACCTCGATATCGGCAGTATTTCCGTCCATGGCAACGACTCGACCGCGAATTTTCAACATGTCGCCCGGCATCGCCGGCCCTCCCAGCTTCGTCCGAACGCGCCTCACGATCGCATTCGGCCCCGCCCAATCGGTGACATAACGGCTGCAGATACCCTGGGTCGTCAGGATATTCAAGAAGATGTCGGGCAGACCCTGCTCCATCGCTGCCTTCTTGTCGTGATGGACCGGTGTGAAATCTCGCGACGCGAGCGCGCCACCGACGACGATGGTCGAGGTGATTGGAAGGTCGAGTTCGGGAAGCGAGAGTCCGACTCGCAGGTCGCCAATGCTAAGCGTCTCTTTCATCCTAGCCTCGCGCCGGACGGAAGAAGGGAATCTTGAAACCGTCATCATCCTCGTGAATCACTGCTTCCACCGCCATGCCGATCGACACGTCATCCGGTTCGCAATCAACCAGTGTTGATGCCATTCGCTCTCCTTCTTCGAGATCGACGATGATCGCGATGATCGGATATTCGTAACCCGGAACCTGCGGATAGTGGATGACCGTGAAGGTGTGGACCGTGGCACGGCCGCTGGCATCGACTGAATCGAAGTCCTGCGAGCCGCAAACATCACACATCGGACGCGGGGGGTGTCGTAGTTTCTGGCAGCCGGAGCATCGCTGAATCGGAATGACCTCGTCTCCCGCCACGCGCTCCCACCACCAACCATTGTCATGACCCATCGGCGGTTTGATGCGCGAAGGCTTCTGCGCCGCGGAGTTGCCCGCGCTGCCCCCGTCCGAAGCGGCTGTTGGCTGAGCCGCAGGCTTGAACCGCAGAACGCGAAAGATCATCGAACCGAGATCTTCGCCGTTCTGGTTTTCGAAGTGGGTTTTCGTCGTGATGAAATAGCCGATCCCTACGCCGGTGGCTTTTTCCTCGGAAATCTCGTCGATCACCATCAACGCCGTAACGCATTCGCCGAGCTTGAGGTAACGGGTGTAGTTCTCTTCGGTGTTGGTCCCGAGTACTCCGGTATAGCCATGGTCGTTCAGCAATTTGTGCAGACGTTGCTGTTCATTCTTTGGCTCGTCGTAGCCCTCATGCATAGACCATCCGTCCAGGATCCAGGCCTGAAGCATCGCAGGCGGTGCAACGATCTCGCCGTGCACGGTCTTCTTCGCCTCATTCGAATCGAGATAGGCCGGATGCTCGTCCCCCATGGCGTCACACCATTGACGAATCATCGCCTCGTTCACCGGATCCCGACCCGTCATCGGCGGACCAATCGGCTTCCCTACGAAACCGCGGATTTCGGCCTCGAGGGCCTGCTTCTTATCGTCTTTCATCGAGTCGCGACGCCCCGATACATCTGCGCCACGATGCCCGGCCCCTTGGCGCGGAAGCGATCGAGGCTCTTCAGTTCGAATCCAGCGTCTTCGACGAGACGATCGATCTTGCGGTTGATATTGCAACCATCGCAGACGCGATTCCAGAGCGGGTTGATCCGGTCCTGCCATTTCGCTGTGCTCGCGCGATCGGCGCGACCGTGTTCGATGAAGATGTATTTTCCGCCAGGTTTGAGGACCCGGCGCATCTCGCGCAGCGCTTGCGCGACGTCGGGAATCGAACAAAGCGTCCAGGTCGTGACGACCGTATCGAAGCGTGCCTGATCAAAGGGCAGCCCGCCGTCCGCGCGGAGCGCCTTTCGCTCGATCGGAAAGGTTACCGAACGGATGCGACGCTGGACCTTCTCCACATTCGCGACATCCATCGGGTCGAGACCTACTAGCGTTCTCACCCCCGAGCCGTAGTATCGAAGATTCAAGGCTGTTCCGAATCCAATTTCCAGAACGTCCCCTTGTGCATCCTCAATCGTGTCGGAGCGAAGCGGATCCATTTGTCGCATTGCCAGGTCCTGAATCCAGGGCTTCATTCTAGATCGAATACTCATGTTCTTGTTCTCCTGCGATCCTTCGGTCGATCCTCGAACATCATCGACGAGCGCGACTGGCTGTCTACTCAGCTCGCAACCCACTCGCCAGAGCCTCTTCGACCCATTCCATTCGATCGTTTCCGAAAAACATCTGGTCTCCAACAAAAAATGTCGGCGCTCCGAATATCCCTCGCTCGACCGCTTCATCGGTGCTCGCACGCAGCGCCGCCTTTGCATCGTCGCCTCGTGCGGCCTCCACGATCGTCTTTCCATCCAAGCCCGCCACGTTCAACACATCCGCGACGACGTCTGGCGATCCGAGATCGGCGCCGGCCGTCCAGAATGCGCGGTAGATCGCTGCGTGAAAAGGCTCGAACACGCCGAGAGCGCGAGCCGCATACGCGGTTCGCATCAGGCCCAGGGTATTGATGGGAAAGTGAGGGTTCTGCGTGAAGTCGACACCGAGATGTTGCACGCAGCGACGAAGCTCGATGGAAAAATACTTGCGCTTCGCCTCGACCGGCTCGACAAAGGGCGATTGGTTTCCCGTCGCTTTGAACACTCCGCCCAGCAGCATCGGCCTATAAATCACCTCTGCGCCGGTCCGGGCAACCAGACCCGACAGACGTGAATCCGCGATATAGCTGTACGGACTCCCGTAGTCGTAGAAAAACTCGACGCGCGCCATTGATCCTCCATCTCGGGCGAACGACAGCATAGGACCGTTCTCCATCGATCAGGCACTCCGAAGCCGCCTATGACGCGATTTTTTCGATTTCGACCGACCACACGGTCAGCTCGATCGTGCGTTCTGGAGCGCTCAAACACATTTTGACCGGACTTTTTCGCCCTCAGACAACCTTCATTTCGAGCCGAATCTTCAGCACCCAAGTCCAGGTGGGGGTCGGCCGAAGAGATCGAGATGTCGATCCGCAAGCTCCGCGGCGAATTTTATTCCATTGTGGTCTCAACCCTCGTGTTGCTGGCCTCCGGTTCCGCGACGCCTGCTGAATCAACGGCACCGATTCGAGTGAGACATTCGATTTCGATTCGAAACGGAAATTGGATCCCCCTCCCGGTCGAGGACATGCGACGTGCCGCGGGAG
>JAQBEG010000757.1:0-4536 GCA_032123985.1 Deltaproteobacteria bacterium | reverse complement strand
CTCTTCAGCAAACTCCAATTGTATCCGCACTTCCTGATAATGAGGGGCAATCCGCAATGCTTCCTGAAATTCCTTCACCGCCTCCTCGTCTTCCCATCGAAAAACAAAGGCAATCCCTTTTCCAAAATGTGCTTTGGGATTGTGAGTGGTCACTTTCAGTGCGTGATCGGTCAGCGTAAACAGGCTTCGCCAGGTCTGGACCTGGTTGAATGTGAGAACCATCAACAGAATGGACAATGCGAACCAGGACGCCATCAGGCCGCGGCGCGTGATGACCTTCGCTTCGAGCAATAAGTTGCATAGATACACAACGATGATGCCCAAGCCAATCTGCGTAAAATAGGTATAGCGGTCTGCCATGCCCTGATACCCGACTTGAACCAATCCGATCACGGGTATGTTCGTAACGATGTACCAGACCCAACCCATCAGAAAATATGGGTGGCGAACTCGCATTCTCCAGAAAAGCACTGTGCACGCTATCAAAACAACCAGACAAAGAAGGAACAGGGGATCTGACATATTTCGAAGTTGGTGCGTGTAGTCGAATGCCAGCCCCGAAGGCCAGAACATCATTCCAATATATTTCACGTAGGCGACGACCGAGTTCGCTACGCGCACATCGAAAGGCAATTCAGTCAGGCTCTTGACTGCACCACCCCTACTTTGGGCAATCACAGTCATCACGCCGGATCCAATCGTCATCGCGAATAATGGAACCTTCTCGAAAATCCGTTGCTTCGCAATTTTCCAGAAATCGCCCGAATCCAGAGGCAGCCGATTGAGCGGCCAAAAATCGAATAGCAGCAGCACGACAGGAAATGTCACCAGCATGGGCTTTGACATCAGGCTGAGTCCGAAGAAAATCATCACCAGGAGGTAGTGCAGAACCCTACGGGACTCGACGAACTTCAGGTAGAACAGAAGCGAGATCATTCCCCAAAACATGAAAAGCACATCTTTTCTCTCCGCGATCCAAGCCACTGACTCAGCCCTCAGCGGATGAACGGCGAAGAGAAAGGAAATTGCGGCGCCAATGAAATCGCTTCCCGTACTTCTTCGAAAAACCAGAAAAAGAAGCAAGGAATTGACCAGATGGAACAAAAGGCTGACAACATGGTGACCGCCCGGCCTAATGCCGAACATGGAAACATCCAACATGTGAGACATCCAGGTCACCGGATGCCAGTTGGCGGCATATCCTGCTGAGAAGGCCCAGATAACGTTCTCCGGACTCAATCCTGTACTGACATTGGGATTGTCGAACACGTACTCCGCGTCGTCATAATACGCGTAGTCGAATGCGTAGACCTGACCGTATACCGCCAGGATCACGACGCCTAACATTAAACAGATTCCAGACTTCGTGAATAACCGCGATAGGAAAATTTCGACCTGATCGACGTCCTGCACCGATTTGTTCATCCGACAAGATTACCGTAACAATTCGGGAGCCGAATACGGTTTGAGAAAATGATTCGTGTGCATCCTGCGCTTTGGCCTGCACCGCGATCTACCTCATCGGAGACACGCCGTGACGCACCGGCACCCCGCCCGACGTCCCGTCTGGGACACCGTTTCGACACCACATCGACTGGCTCTGGGACTGCGTGCCATGAAGCCTGGGGAGCCCTGGCTCGAACTCGACCAAGACCTCACGCAGGATCTACGCGTGAAGGACGAGCTATTGCGTAGTCAGCGGGACCAGGTTTTTGTCGAGACCTCGATTTCAAGAGGAGCCCAACGTGAAACGCTCTCCCCTGATAGCGACTACCCTGCAACAGAGCCATCCCGATCTGTACAGCATCGACGGGTGCAGTTTTCGGGTTCAGGCGACGGGCGACATTTTTGATCTCGACTCCTCGACTCTGCCCCCTCTCGAAATCGCCGCTCGGTGCATTCAAGCAGATCTCGCCGTCATGGAAGACGGCCCAACCGGCCGGTGCCTAACAGCAGGACCAGTTCGCTTCCCAACGCGCTGGGATCTACCCACAAAACTCGGCCGTTCGATGTCCAGGATTCACCAGCGCGTGCCCGGATATCTCGAACAGTTCGATGCTTCATCAAATCGATTCTTCGACCGCATGCAACCAGGCATCGTTTTCGGACGCGGAAACTGATGATTGATGGACGATCCAACGTTGTTTCAACCGATCGGAAAACTCCGAGACGCTGTCAGCTCGGACCTCGACGCTTCGAACTCTGGGGAGAAAGTCTGGCTGCGGGTCGAACACCAAACGTTTCAGCGATTCCCAGAGACGGGCGCGATTTTTTCGGGCTACGCGTTCATCGAACTCGTCTCGATGCCGTCGCAAAAGAGCGCGAAGTCGCAAGCGCGTTGGTGCGGGCAACTGAAACGATGGATCCCGAGATGCAGCTCTATAAATCGCTGGGCGTGGTTCGGTCAGCCACAACCGCCTACCTGCGTATGGCGATCGAAATGCAACCCAACAATTAGGGCTTCATCTCGTAGGCGCCGTCCAAAGATCGCACCTGTTGCTCCCAAACTCTATCGTAACGCTCCGGATCGCCCTGTGGCTTGCTCAGCATCTCGCGACACAGGTTCATCTGCCTAGGAGTGCTGCTTGCTTGAAGCGACAGGGTCAAGGCATATTGCGACATATCTCGGATCATGAAATCGAAGATCTCTCCGACCAGATCGTCGTCGACGCCATAGATTGGAGCGTTCTCGAGAATCAGCTGGGCATAAACGACGAGGGCGAAAATATTCCCGCCAGCGAGCAGAAAATCGACATCTTTCATCTGATCCGGCCCCGGCGGATCGCTGGCGAGTAGCTCGCGGAATGACTCTGCCTGCTCGGCGAAGATCTGCACGTTGGGGACTGCTCGAAAGCGCTCGAAGGTCTTCCGGTAGTCGTGAAATTCGATCTGGCCAAGCCCGCCTGCGCCGCCTTGGTCGAAAAGAAAATCGTCGTTCTCGGCCTGGCTTTGCCGCTCGACTTCGGGATAGTCGCCCGGGTTGAAGAAAAAGTTGGGCATGAACTTCACGATCAGTGCAATGTTCACGTGAACGGTGCCCTCGAGCTTTGGTAGCCCGCGAATGTCAATGGCGGCCTGTCCGAAGTATGTGTCCTTCTCGAAGCCCTTCGCCGCGATCGCGTCCCACATCAGATTGATCACATCTTCGCCCTGTGTGGTCACCTTCATCTTCACCATCGGGTTGTAGAGTAGATACCGGCGATCTTCTCTCGAAGCGATGCGCATGTAGTCGGAGGCACGAAGCGCGAAGAGCTTCATCGCGACGAGTCGACAATAGGCATCGACGAACATCTTTCGGACATGCGACATGTCCGTCACCGGCGCGCCGTAGAGTATCCGGTTGTTGGCGTGAGTGAGCGCCTCGTAGAACGCATGCGTGCAGATCCCGATCGAGGCCCAACCCAGGTTGAACTTACCGATATTCACCGTGTTGAGCGCCGCGTTCCAGGCGTCCTTACCCCGATGGAGTAAGTCCGACTCGGTCACCGGATAGTCCGTGAGCTCGAACTCGGACACGTAGTTCGAACTCGCCACTACATTCTGAATCAAGTGGTAGTTCTCGTGTCGCGGGTCCGAGGCGAAAAAAACGTACTCATCACTGCCTTCGAAACGGCCGAACGTCGAAACGATCGCCGCTTCATTACCATTGCCGATGTAGTACTTGCGCCCATTGGCTTTCCAGCCGTCGCCATCCGGAATGAGAACCATGTCGGTCGAGTAGATATCGGCGCCGTGTGTCTTTTCTGAAAGACCGAACGCGAAGATCCCACCGTCCTCCAAGGCTTCGGCGGCGCGTCTTCGCACGCCCTTGTTATCACTCATCCAGATCGGACCAAGGCCGAGCACCGAGACCTGCCAGGTGTACCAGTACTGCAGGCCGTAGAAGCCGAGGATCTCGGCGAACTCGCAGATCCGCCAGGTGTCCCAGCGGCTGTCTTCCGCGCCGTAACCCGCGGGCGTGCAGATCGTCGCGAAGATCCGCTTCTGCTGGACGAAATCGAGGAAGTCCGCGTACCAGACCGCGCCGTGGTCGTCCTCCTTGAGCTGGCGCTTGCCCTTGCGCTCGAAGAAATCGATGGTCTCGAGCATCACCTCCCGGGAGCGCTCGTCCGGATACTTGCGATCGTGCTTCTTGGGTTGGAGGAGCATCATGGCCATTCTCCTTCTGGATTCCGAATTATACGAGATACAAGCCGCGTTTTAGCAAGGGCTGAATACGCATTTCCCTTTCTTCGTTGCGATCCGTGTATTTACACCGGTGATTCCGAGCAAAGCCGGAAGGAGGGGCTTACTTCAAGATTTCCGGCAGCTCTTTCTTGGGCGGCAATGCTTTCGACAGTGGCTTCCTCGGCATCATCTCGTCGCGATTGGCCGCGTGGTACACCGCTGTGGCCATCACCGCGGCCGCCTGCATCAAATCACCCGGCAACACATGGTCGACGTGGTCGACGTTGGAATGATGCGTGTTCAGTTCGTAGTCGAGCGGGTCCTGAACGAAGCTGAAGCCCGGTAGGCCCACGGCATTGAACGACAGGT
>JAQBEG010000756.1:0-2773 GCA_032123985.1 Deltaproteobacteria bacterium | reverse complement strand
CGTTTGCGGGGCAAGATCCGTCGGAGTTCGGGAAATGTACCGGCTCCTCGGGGGATATTCGGGATTCCCGAGATCCTTCTTTAGCATGCGAGAGGCGCCGGCGGGGGAACTCGTTCCCGGTGCTGTTGGATTGTAATGGGTGTAAAAACACTCGTATTCTTTAAATATTCCTTCCCAACCGCGTCGACCATGACGGATTTCTTTCAAAAGGTGGCAGCTTGGCGACCGATGAGGGAAGAGAGTTTCCTATGGGGATGCCAAGTATCCATTTTTGGAATCTTTTTCCTCATTGTGAGGAAAACGGCGTCCACCTGTGGCTAGCATGTGGCTAGGATCCCGTATGAGCTCGAGCGGGCTTTTCGAACATCGTTTGATACGTGAATTGATCCAAAAATGTGGCGAAAATCATCCAATTCGGATCTTCGCCGGGAGTTGAGCTGACTCGATGATTGAGCGACTGACAGTTCTCGTGATCGATGACGATCCCGGGATTAGAGACTACCTCGAGACGCTTGCGACTCGTCAGGGCTATGCGGTGTACACCGCAGCCGATGGCGAGACCGCGCTCGCTGGTCTCGACAAGACAGCACCCGACTTGATCACGCTCGACGCCGTGCTTCCCGGGATGGATGGACTCGAAACCCTGCGTCGCATCAAGCAGCGAATCCCAGAGGTGCCAGTGATCATGCTGTCCGGTCA
The DNA here is from genome assembly GCA_032123985.1 of Deltaproteobacteria bacterium. Lineage (GTDB taxonomy): Bacteria > Myxococcota_A > UBA9160 > UBA9160 > UBA4427 > UBA4427. Next base: position 2,074 of record JAQBEG010000756.1, on the reverse strand, counting down.
TGGTCAGGCACGAATGATCGTCGAAGCGATGCGTCTGGGTGCGACCGACTTTTTGCGGAAGCCTTTCGAAGTGGAAGAACTCGAACTCGCGTTCCGCAAGGCGCTCGAGAATCGAGCCCTCGAAGAGGAGATCAAGAGCCTCCGAGGTCGCGTACGAAGCGAGGTCGACGGCCTATTGATGGGCGGCGACAACCCGAAGATGCGCGAAGTGCGAGAGATTATCGAGCAGGTTGCGGACACCGACATTACGGTACTCGTCCGAGGAGAGAGCGGAACCGGAAAAGAGGTTGTTGCCCGCGCATTGTTTCAACTAGGCAATCGTCGCAGCCGTCCTTTCGTAAAAGTAAACTGCGCTGCGCTGCCGTCGGAGCTGCTCGAGAGTGAGCTCTTCGGGTTCGAGAAGGGCGCATTTACAGGTGCGCAGAAACGCAAGCTCGGAAAATTCGAGTACGCCGATCAGGGTACGATTTTTCTCGACGAGATCAGCGAGATGGCGCCGGGCCTGCAGGCGAAGCTTCTTCAAGTGCTACAGGACGGCGAATTTTCGCGGCTGGGCGGCGAGAGTGACGTTCGGGTAGACGCGCGGATCATCGCTGCGACGAATCGAAACCTGGAAGAGGCAGTTCGAAAAGGAGAGTTTCGGGAAGACCTCTATTACCGGCTCAACGTGGTCACGATTCTGATTCCGCCGTTGCGAGATCGTATCGATGCCGTCCCGCTTCTCGTCGAACATTTTCTTCAGATGTATAACGAGCAGTACAAAAAGAGTCTCGAGAAGCTCTCGCCAGAGATAATGAAGCTTCTGATGGCATACCACTGGCCGGGAAACGTCCGCGAACTCGAAAACATGATCAAACGCATGGTCGTTCTCGGCAGCGAGCAGACGGTGATACAGGAGCTGGGTCAGGACAGGCCGAGGAGCATCGTCGGCGCCGGTCAGGAAGAACTCGACCTCGCGGCGTTGGGAGCAGACTTCGCGAACGGTCAGGAACTCGACCTCAAGGCGATTTCCAGGCGTGCGTCGCAGATCGCGGAGAAAAAGGTCATCGAACGAGTGTTGAGCCTGACTCGTTGGAATCGTAAAGAGGCGGCTGAGCGATTGCAGATCAGTTACAAGGCCTTGCTTTACAAGATGAAGGAAAACGGTTTGAGCGAGGGGCGATAATGCAACCTTGCTGGAGAGCTAGAATGAATCGCGTTCGGAATCTTTCAGGACAGGCCGTGCTTATGCTGGCCGTTTTTGGCCTAGGGTGTATCGGTACGACTACTCCGATGCCGCCCGAACCCGCGCCCGGCGAGCGCGAAGATTATGTAATTGGGATTCCAGATCTGTTGCAGGTCGTCGTATGGCGGAATCCCGAACTTTCGGTCTCGGTTCCAGTACGACGAGATGGCAAGATATCAGTTCCACTCGTAGACGACGTGCAGGCAGAAGGATTGACGCCCGAGGAACTCAAAGAAGTTCTGACCGAGGCGTTGGCCGAGTTCGTGACGGCACCCGACGTGACCGTGATCGTGCAGCAAATCAATAGTCATACTGTGACTATCGTGGGAGCGGTCGCTCGCTCTGGACAAATTCCGCTGGTTCGTCAGACGCGTGTGCTCGAGGCCATTGCCTTGCTGGGCGGCTTCAATATCTGGGCCAGGAAAGATCATATCAAGATCATTCGTCCGACTGGAGACGGGATGGTCGAGTACATCTTCAACTACGGGGCATTCAGCTCAGGGAAAGCTCCGCATTCGAACCTCTTGCTTCAGCCGGGCGACACGATTGTCGTGCCCGATTAGCAGAGGCATTGAATGTTTCGTGCGCATTTTTGCGCTGTATTGGGGTCCGGATTGATGCTTGCAGCAGCGTCGGCTGAGGCGGGAGAGGTTCTGTTGTCAGTCGATAGTCGTATCGGCGGAGACAGTAACGTCTTTCGAACGAGTGACGACCGCAGGCCAGACGGCTTCTTTGCGTTTTCCCCGCAGTTGAGTGTCCGCGAGCTCAATCGGGAGTTGAACTATTCCTTCGGCTATAGGCCCACGTATGAGACCTACTTCGAGACGTCCAACATTGATGGCTTCGACC
>JAQBEG010000755.1:0-3310 GCA_032123985.1 Deltaproteobacteria bacterium | reverse complement strand
GCTCACGGTATCGCGGTCGCCGGACGCGTAGCCGTTACCGATAAGACCGGCATTGCAACCCGTGTGGAATATGTCCGCTCGGACAACAACTTCAGTCAATCTTTAGGTAACGACCCTTCTGTAACCGGGGAAGTCGTCTCGGTCACCCTAACGGGCGACCACACGCTGGCGGAAGGCCTGGTGTTCAGGCTCGAGGGTCGGGTGGACACCAACGTGTCGAACAGCCTCTACTTCGCGAACGGCAGCAATGGCGGCGGTGGCACCAACGAGGGCTTGAGTTCGCGGACGCACCAGTTCGTGGGACTCGCGGAACTCTTCTACGAGTTCTAGGCCGTGATTTCGAAGTTCGAGCCATGCTCGGATCGAGGAAGAAAAGAGGGCGCGGTGTCTACGGACATCGCGCCCTTTGTGGTTTTGTGGTTTCGAGTGTTTCGGCCAGACGTTTCAGGCCAGGCGCCAGGTCGCCGTGATGCCGAGCTTGTCCATTTTGGCGTATAGGGTGCGGCGGCCGATGCCGAGCAGGCGGGCGGCGGCAGAGCGATTGCCTCTGCACTCGCGCAGGGCCTGCGTGATTCGGTAGGCCTCTGCCAGCTCGAGCCAGGCCTTGAGGGTTTCGGGGCGATCGGTGTGACTTCCGATCGAACTACTCTTTTCGACGAAGCGCTCGAACTCGCTGATCTGGATGGCGGGGGAGGTGTTCTCGATTTCCAATTGATTCTCGATTCGGTTGTGCCGGAGTGAATTGCACCCAGAGGTGGTTTCTGTCCGATCCCTCACTGGGAGGGGTTATCCGACGCAGAGGAAATGCAAGCGTTGTTCCAAACAAGGGATTCAGGCCCGAAGTGGCGAATCGTGCGGTCTGATCGTCCATCTCGAACACGATCCGTCGAGATCGCGGGGCGACGTGCAGTCCGAATCATCCGACCCTTCGCGAAACCGAAATCTGCATGATTCACGGGCAGCGTCTGCCCCGAACGTGTGCATGAACCCGCCCGGTTTTGGGCTCGAGGATTGTGGTACTGTGCGGTTTGGGCAGACCTCCCGCGGGTCAAGTGTTGCGGAGGGCCCAAATCGCGAGCATTACGAGCCTTGGTTAGCCAACCCAGGCTACGGAGAAGTCGGACCATGAAGAAGATCGAGGCGATCATCAAACCCTTCAAGCTCGACGAGGTGAAGGAAGCGCTCAGCCGGATTGGCGTCGACGGGCTGACCGTGAGCGAGGTCAAGGGATTCGGTCGACAGAAGGGTCATACCGAACTCTATCGGGGCGCCGAGTACGTGGTCGACTTCTTGCCGAAGATCAAGCTCGAAATCGTGATCACTGCTGACATGGTCGACAAGGTTGTCGAAGCCATCATAGAGGCAGCCAACACCGGAAAGATCGGCGACGGGAAGATCTTCGTCCTGCCGCTAGAAGAAGCGGTGCGCATTCGCACCGGAGAGCGCGGATCCGAGGCGATCTAGGCTCGCAGCATCTCTATGCGATCGCAGCGGTGTCGATCGAACGATCGGCTTCTCGCTAGCTCTTCAGGAACTCCGGCGGATTGAAGACAGTGCTCTTCTCTTCGACTCGTCGGGCTATTCGCCAGCCCTTCTCTGTGCGTCGATACTCATCGACATACCAGAGTCCGCAGAAGAAGATGTGCTCCTCTCGCTCCGGCAGCTTCATCTCTTGCGTGTTGAAACACATCACGCGGCCTGTCGCGCGATCGCCTTCCAACTGAATCTGGATATTCGCGTTCAAGTGCTGGGTGTTCGGGAAAATCTGCATGGCTTTGTGAAGAAAGGCAATCGTCGACTCGAGATCACCCGTGGATCCACCAAAGGCGCTGTAATCGATGAACGCGTCTTCGCAGAAGACTTCCTCTCGCAGCAGGTCGAAATCTTTGGAGTCGATGATCTGGGCATATCGGTGGACGAGATCCGTAATTTCCATGCGGTCGGAGATCTCTTGCACAGAGAGCATCAGCCGAGTCCCAGCACTTCCTCGATGCGGTAGAGGCCGGGTTTGCGGCCTACGATCCAGGCGGCAGCGCGGACTGCCCCGGCCGCAAAAAAACCGCGGGTGGCCGCGCGATGTGTGAGCTCGATCCGTTCCCCGCGACCGATGAAATAGATCGTGTGCTCGCCCGGATTGTCTCCACCGCGCAGGGCCTGGATACCGATCGCACCAGCGGGGCGCACACCGGTTTCGCCGGCGCGTTCGAGGATGAGATGCTCGTCGAGCCTCTTGCCCTGCCCCTCGGCAATGGCTTCGCCGAGGAAGAGCGCGGTTCCGCTCGGTGCATCCCGTTTCTGGCCGTGATGCAGTTCAAATATCTCAGCATCGTATCCATCACCGAGTAGTCGCGCGGCTTCCCGGGCAAGGTGGCTGAGTACGTGGACCGCGACGGAGAAGTTGGGTGCGTGCAACACGGGAATCCGTTCGGCGAAGTGAGCGAGGTCTCGTTTGCCTGCTTCGTCGAAGCCCGTCGTCCCGGTCACGTAAGCCACTCCAGCATCGGCCGCGGCACGGACATTCGCAATTGTCGCAGTCGGAGTAGAGAAGTCGATGGCGACGCCGCAACCCTCGAGAGCGGCCTTCGGGTCGTCCTGTAGACGAACGCCATCCGACAACATTTGTCCAACGTCGTCATGCCCACTGCGTTCGAGTGCGCCCGCAAAATGCAGGCTCGGCTCGTCCAGAAGCGCGGCACGGACCTCAAGACCCATGCGGCCCTGTGCACCCACGACCATCACGCCGGTCGACTGCGTCGTCGATGAGATCTTCGTCACTGCAGAGTTCCCAGGTTCTTCATTACAACTTTGAGATTCTCGAGATTGGCTTCGCAGATGTGCGTGAGGGGGAGACGGATCTCGTCGCTACACAGGCCGAGAGTGGCGATCGCCGCCTTCACGGGAATCGGGTTCGTTTCGCAGAAGAGCGCGTCGAAGAGCGGTAGGAGCTGATAGTGAATCTCCTGTGCGCCCGCGACGTCGCCCGACAGGAATCGGCGAACGAGATCGCACATGGACCTGGGTGCGACGTTCGCGGACGTCGAGATGACACCCTTTCCGCCGAGCGCGAGCAGCGGCAGCGTGAGTACGTCGTCGCCTGACAGAACAGCGAAGTCGCCGGGGGAGCGAGCGATGACGTGTGCCATTTGATTGAGATCGCCCGACGCCTCTTTGATGCCAACGATGTTGTCGATGCGCGCTAGTCGTCCGACGGTCTCGGCCGAGATGTTCGAGGCCGTGCGACCGGGAACGTTATAGATGATGACCGGGAAGCCCGTCTCCTTGGCGACCGCCGCGTAATGAGCGTAGATCC
>JAQBEG010000754.1:0-3418 GCA_032123985.1 Deltaproteobacteria bacterium | reverse complement strand
GTGCCCCGTCGTTCAGGAACCAGTGAAAGAACCGAGGCGCGCCAAGGCACATCGAGTCCGCGGGACAGTCCGCGGTGTCGTCGATCAGGTCCCAGCACATGGACCCGGCGGCGTGCACGAAAAAGCCGTCGATCTCTTGGCCCACGTTCTCACCTCGGATCAGGTAATTTCTGAGGAAATAGCCGCTCTGCGAGAGACCGTATGCAATGACGTGATCGTGCGATCGAACCGGTGGCGCGTCCCCGGTCAGGGCGCCGGTGCTGCCGAGCCAGCGCGCGGCATCCCGGACGATCTCGTACCCGTCCGAGGCCTTCTCGATTCGACCGTAACAGAGGCGCCGCCGATCGCGCCCCTCCGGTGGTGCTTCGCCCATGAAGTCGGTCACCATCTTGTTCCACTGGATGGCCATGTGCGTGAACCCGTTGCGCAGCAGGTACTCCCTGGCACCGGCCAGCCCGAATGTCACCTGCATCTTCTCCAGCTCATCGACGTTGTCGGCATCGGAGCGACGGTCGCCGACCTGGTCGCCACGCGAAACCAGGTGGCACCACAGGAGCGCGCTGTTCGTTAGCTCCAGGATGGCGGTCCCGTTTCCGTTCTCGGTGGGATAGTAGATCTGGACGGGTACCGTGTAGCTGCCGCCGTCTCGCACGGTCCCGGAGATCGTCCCTTCGGCGAAGACGTAGTCGAAGCCGTCGTTCCCGTTGACGCGGGTCTGGTACTCGATATGAACTCGAGGGTGGGCATCCGACACGTTGGGCTCACAGCCGAGCAGGCCCAGTGCGAGACAACCGGCCAATGTCAGGAAGGTCGTTTGTTTCATGATGGCCTCTAGGTAAGCAGGTAGAGGTCGATCTTAGTTCAGTTGGTGCCGGAGACAGGACTCGAACCTGTACTCCCTTGCGGGAAGGGGATTTTAAGCGGGATACGGGCCTCTCTCGACACCTCCGCGAAGAAACTGGGGTCCGTCGCGACCGCGGTAGGATTGCGCGCGGAAGCACCCGGGGACCGAGACCGGCTGCGCAATGGTGCTTGCGAGCCCGTTTTTAAGCGTGGTCCATGGGATGTTGCGGCAACCTCATTGGTGACACGCTCGACGTGATCCCGTTTAGGAGAATGCCTCGAATCGCACCCCTGTCCCCGGATGCTCCACAACTTCAGGGTGCAGCATGGAGGAATCGCCGATGGGACAGAAGCGTTCTCGAAGTCGACAACCGAGTGGGCAGCACGCCAAGCACACCTCGCTGCTCGAGCGCGTCAACCACAACGCCGCAGGAATCGACTGCGGGTCCGAGGCCCACTATGTCGCCGTGCCGCCGGAGAGAGATCCGGACTCCGTGCGCACGTTCAAGGCCTTCACGAGTGACCTCTACCGTCTGGCTGATTGGCTCGAGGCCTGCAAGATCGAGAGCGTCGCGTTGGAATCGACGGGTGTGTATTGGATCCCGATCTTCGAGATTCTCGAGGAACGCGGCTTCGAGGTCGTGCTGGTCAACTCGCGGCACATCAAGAACGTCCCCGGGCGCAAGACCGATGTCCTCGACTGCCAATGGATCCAGCAGCTCCACAGCGTCGGGCTGCTTCGCGGCAGCTTCCGGCCCGCGGCGGAGATCACCTCGCTGCGCGCCTACCTCCGGCACCGAGACAAGCTCGTCCAAAGCGCCGCGTCTCATGTCCAGCGCATGCAGAAGGCCCTCGTGCAGATGAACCTGCAACTCCACAACGTGATCAGCGACATCACTGGAGTGACCGGGATGCACATCCTCCGAGACATCGTCGCCGGCGTCACGGATCCGGTGGCTCTGGCCGCCCACCGCGACTACCGCTGCCGAGCGTCCCAGGACGAGATCGTCGCATCGCTCACGGGCAACTATCGCGCGGAACATCTTTTCATCCTGCGGCAACACCTCGAGCTCTTCGATACCTTCCAACGGCAGATCCAGACGTGTGACGGTGAGATCGAATCCCTCTTGCACAAGCTCGCGGCGAAACAGAGCACGCCCAAGACGCCTGTTCCGTCTCCGCGCTCCAAGCCTCGGTTCTATGACAACGAACCCCGCTTCGAGATCCGCGATCCTCTCTACCGTCTCGCAGGAGCCGACCTGACTCAGATCGATGCCATCGGTCCGTACACCGCGCTCAAGATCATCACGGAGATCGGAACCGACATGAGCCGCTGGCCGACATACAAACACTTCACCTCCTGGTTGACGCTCGCGCCCAAGAACAAGATCACCGGCGGCAGGCTCATCAGCTCGAAGACGCAGCCCTCGGCCAACCGAGTTGCTACCGTCCTGCGCATGTGCGCGATGGTGGTGGGCCGCACCTCCACCGCGCTCGGCGCGTACTACCGGCGCATCGCCTACCGCATCGGCAAGCCCAAGGCGATTACGGCCACTGCCCGCAAGCTCGCCATCCTCGTCTACTGCACTCTCAAGGGCGACATGGACTACAAGGACCCCGGCGCCCAGGCCTACGAGGAACAGCACCGAACAAGAACCCTACAGAACCTGCGCAATCGCGCCCGGCAACTCGGCTTCGGGCTCGTCAACGTCGACACCGGGGAGTTACTCCAAGGGCCAGTTTCTTAGGAGAGTGAGCAGAAAGGGCGACAGATCAAGGTTTTCTTGATCTGTTGCCCTTTCTCATTACGAGCGTTACGGGCAGCGACCGTATTTTACGAGCGTTATGGACACCCAGGTGGACACCTGAAGTACGCCCCCCGAACCGGAGCCCGTTTCGGCATGTCGCAGGAGGCTCCCGGTGGTGGCGCTTGCGTCCTGGATTGACGGACCACGATGTCACTGGCAGAATCCGTCGGATCATGAGGTCGATTCTTCGCCAAGTGGCCTTGGCCTGCATAGCCGCGAGCGTGCTTCCGCAAGCCGCGGCCGCGGCCGATGCCCTGCACGTGCTCCTCCATCACGGTGAGGAGCACGGCGGCGCCGTGGCCGTCGACTCGATGATGCCGGCGCTGCACGGCCATGTGCACTCGGGCGAAACGCCCGAACACGACCATCCGCTGACGGTGCCGACCTCGGGTAGCGTGGTGTCTCACGCACGAGGCCCCTTGCAGCCCGCGTTACCCGCGGGTTGCGTTGCGACCTGCGCCTCGTGCGTCTTCGTCGATGTCTCGGCCGTGTGCGCGCGGTCCGCGAACCAGCGCCCGACCCAGGTGATCCCGACCGTCCTTCGCGTCTGATCCGCCTTCCCAGGACAAGTGTGTCTGCACGGGGAACCGTGGTTCCCCCGGGATGCGTGCGATCGGAGTGAACATGGCGAAGAACTGGGTCTTCACAGCGGTTGTCCTGGCCGTGGGCGTGGCGTCCGCGCAGGAGGAGGTCACGGAGGAGGCGCTGCTGCGAGCGCTTTCACCGGTACACCCTGCGCTCGTCGCCCTGCGAGTTTCCTTCAACGA
>JAQBEG010000753.1:0-7270 GCA_032123985.1 Deltaproteobacteria bacterium | reverse complement strand
AGCTCCAGGAGCCACCCCTCGAAGGGTTCGCCCTCTGGAAACCCGGGCAGACTAGGATGATCCGAGCCGGCGGGTGCGGATTCCAGGCGAGCAATCGAGCGATGGGCACGACTCGCCGTTCGGTCCAGGATTCGATCGAGTCCGATCGGCGGACCATTCTGATTCTGCGTGACGAGCAGTACCCCAGCGGCGTCCAATCGGTCAACGCAGCGATGCAGTAGCGGCTCGAGATCCCTGCGCAGCGACCAGAATCGATGTCCCGCCGACGCCGCGGTCGGCGGGTCGAGCACGATTCCGGCAAAACGCTGGTCCGGCCGAAGCGTCTCGAGAAATCGACGACCGTCGACGCGCACGGATTCGTTGCATGTCAGATCGACGCCGCGATCCGCATTCGCCAAAAGGTTCTCTTCGAGCCGTTTCAGGTAGGCCGCGGAGAGATCGACCGAGGTCACGTGCTCAACACCAGAAGCCAGAAGCGCTGCCGTAAAGGCGCCGGTATGTGCAAAAAGATTCAGCCAGTTTCCACCGCGTGCAGCGTAGGGTGCAAGTCGTGCGCGATTCTCACGTTGATCGACGAACAGTCCGTACCCGGGCCGCACCTTGCGCGGCGAGTCCCAGCCCGGATCGACGTCGAATCGCAGACCACGCTCCATGACCCGAAAACCCACATCGCTCAGATCGACGTCACACTCGCCAAGCTGATCGAGGCCACCCGATGCCCATCGCACCCGGTCGAAGCGCGACTTGCCAGCGCCTCGCATGTGAAGGAGCTCGAGGACGCTCCACGGCTCGCCTTCGGGCGTGAGCGGCAGCTGCACGCGCAACGCTGCCAGAACACGTTCTCTCACGAGATCGCTCGCACGACCGGTCACGAGCACACGAAGCAGGGGCCCCAGCCGGTCGACAAACAACCCTGGCAGCGCGTCTCCCTCGCCGTGAATCAGACGAAATACGTTGGTTCCGTCGTTTCCCGCATCGACGAGGAGCTCTCTACGCCGAGCCAGAGCCCTGGCCACGCGTGCCTCCACCGACGGAACCTGCCTGGCCGAAAGTGCACCCTTCGCCCAGACGCGCGCGGCCAGTCGGCGGTCCGCCTCGACATGAGCCCAGCCCAGGAAGCCACCGGCACGCGTATCGACGCGAAGCAGAGTGCCCGGTCGAAAACGAGCCACCGGATCGCTCGCATCGTCGGCAAGAATCCACGGATGTCCCTTCTGGATCGCCCGCGCGGTTTCGTCCGACACCTGAAGCGACAGCGTGGCCGCCTCGCCATTCCCACCGTCGTCGCCATCTCCATCGGCTGATATCCACGTCGGCTCGTCCGGCCAATCGAGTGATGACGAATCGTCCATGGCGTTCGCGAGCAACCGCACACCGCCCGCGACGCCCAGCCCACCGCACTCGAGATCCCCGACGAGCGGCATCTCCGCGCGGGCCAATGTCCGACGAATCAGCGCCGCATCGAACGCGGCACCGACGAGCTGGATCACAGCGAGACCGTCCCGACGCTCTCCAATGCTGAACTCGATCTCCTGCTGATCCGCGACGTGCAGCACCCCGCCCGGCCAGGGCGGTTCGTCGATCAAACCAATCCAACGCATGTGCGAGCCACTGGGTAGCGGCGACAGCCAAGTCCCGGGAACATCAGCGATCTCGACCCACGCGCCCGCTGGGCAATCGCTGCTCAATCGGTCGGCGAGGTGATTGTCCACCCGCACTCGCCCGTCTTCCACCCAACGCCGACGGGTAGAGCGATCGACGTCGTGCAGAAGCGTTGCGAGCCAGGCACCAAGCTTGTCTGCGCGACCCGGGAGACGAAATTGCAAACTCGGCACGGAGCCGACTCTACCGAAACGATCGGAATCGCTCAGCGCGCGTCGCTCAGCTGCAGAGACCTTCGATGCGACAGAAAAGCGGCGACATCACGCCCGTCCCGAGGCGTCGTGAGCGTCGAATCGCCGACAGCAGCTTGCGCGGAAGGTCCGCCTGTTCGACGCAGGCCTTGAGCCCGCTTCGATGTGGCGAAGCCACGCCCTCGAGCGCCTCGGTGCCGGTCAATACGACCACCGGCAGCCGGTGCGCAAGATCATTGGCCAGTTCGATGGCCGTCGAGCGTTCGACGTTGGTGAGTGGCAGATCGAGAAGCAGGAGATCGAAGGTTTGCCCGTCGATCTGAGCGATCGCTTCGACCAGATCGGTCTCGCAGACGACGTCAAAGGAACCGTGACCGGCGCGGCCGAGCGTGCCCCGGATTTCGTCGGCGACGTCCGTCCGGTCTTCTACGAAGAGGATGCGGAAAAACTTCTCGTCCACTCGCGCATCCTGGCTTTGGGGACGATGGCCCGCAAACTCAGCACCGGTGCTCATCGTCGACTCCCTGCTTTGGACCATGACCGATTCGGGCCGAGTCCCATCCGTGTTTGATTGACCGAGTGATCGATTGCCGTCCTACGCGTTTTCGTCGGTGTGTTTCCGCGCGACCTTGAGCGATCACGTGACCCTCCACGAATTGTTCGTGCATGTTCGGAGACAAATCGAAATCGTCATCGCCTGGCTGGACGAATCAGCCTTCGGATCACATGCGGGCTGCTCGAAATCTGCGGGTTGCTGAATCGAGCTCGATTGCGAAAGCGACCGGCAAGATGCCCTGGGGCATCGGGACGATCGACTTCGCGTACAATACTCTGCAGACTGGTCGCTACCGATCGATCCTGTGACCAGGTCGACCGTCGGGGGCCCTTCCGAATCCAATGCCAAATCCATTGCAGAAACCGCTCCCGAAATCGTTGCCGAAACCGCTCCTCGACCTTTGCGCGAACCTCGAGCAGCGCGGCATTTCGGCCTGGAGCCACGGCGAAGGCCTGCTCGACGACCTGCGAGACGGGCCCGCGAATCTCTCGACGGGAATCGAGCCCCTTCCAACTCGCTCGCTCCTCTGCACCACAGAGCCCGAAGCTCTGCTGTCAGCTCTGCCCCGGGCCGTCGTCACGGCGAGTGGAGCACGGCGCGTCACGTTGGCAACCGCCGCGGGGCCGGTCGATCTACTCCCCGTTGGCCGTGGCAAGCTCGAAGATCGGCTGCTTGAGTTCGGACTGAGCCCATTGGCCTTTGCCTTCCGGCCCGCGGACGGGCGCTGGTGCGATCCGATCGATGCGCGAAGCGCGTTTCAAAACGGCGTTCTCGACATCACGACATCCATACCCAATCCCTTCTGCGTCGCCTCCAGGCGGTATTGGATCGCTGCGCGATTGCTGTCGCAGTACGCACTCGAACCCGCCCCGGCTTTGCTCGAAGCGGCGCGCGCGGCGCTGCCGGAGATGCTCGAGCAATTGCCCCAGGGCGCGGCCGCACGGCGCGAAATCAATCGCATCCTGGTCTCGTCGGCTCCCGAACGCGGCTCAGCATTCCTGCGCGAGTCCGGCGTGAGCGCCGCGCTCTTTCCCGGAATGAATCCGGCCGGTGAGGCCATCATTTCGCGCCTCCGACCGTTGCCGTCGCTGCGCTGGGCGGCCTGGCTGAACGGCAGCGCAATCCAACGGGCGATGGTGCGACTGCGTATGCCGGTGGCGCTCGCACGAAGGATCGAACTCGTACACCGTTCGCATCCGATCGACCGGCGCCTCGAAACGCTGCGCGAGGTCGGCGTTCGCAAGATCCTTTCGAGCCTCGAAGAAGAGGAAATAGACGGGCTCTTCGTATGGCGGCGACTCGAACTCGCCGCCAAACCGCAGACCGAGGAAACCCGAACCCGATCGAAGCGACTCGACGAAGTCGAAGCGCGGCTCACAGAGGCTCGCGGAAATCGCCAACGCAGCGGCCTGGTCCGGGCGCTGGCCCTCGACGGCAAAGAAATCATGGGCGCGCTCGGTGCCGGCCCGGGTCCGCATGTCGGGCGCGCGCTGGCCCATCTCGCCACATTCGTCGAAGCGCATCCCGATTCGAACGAACGCGAGGCGCTCGAGAGAGAGTTGCGTGCCTGGGCAGAAAAAAACTCCGGCGCAATCCGCTAGGATCCGAGCGCCTCCCCCCACAACCCGACATTCGTCGGCTTCCTTGGACGCCATGCAGTCGATTTTTGAGGCCATTCAGGAAGCCTGTTCGCGACAGGTCTGGTCGCGCGGCGTCACGCTCGCGCGTACCGATGCCGTGTCTATCGAGGAACGCAGCGAACGCGAAATCGCGCTGCGCGTCTCGACGCGCGGCGGACTCGTCTCGCCCGAGGTCACGCTGCATCCCATGGACGACGATTGGGAATGCAGTTGCTCGAGTACCGAAGATCCCTGTGAACACGTCGCGGCGTGCGTCATCGCACTCCGGCAGGCGGAAAAATCCGGCCAGGGCCTGCCGACCCAAGGTGAGAACCGAGGCCGAATCGTCTACGAACTCGAGGAACGCTCGGGCGACCTTCGATTGACGCGCGCGATCGAACACGCTGGAAAGCGAACCCCGCTGAAAGGCAGCCTGACCGCGGCCGTCGCGGGCCATCGAATCGGCCCGGATTTCGTCGCGACGCCCGGCGACATCGCCATCGAGCGCATTCTCGCCTCACGGCCCGCCGACGCGACTTCGAGTCCGGCTCTCGCCGGCCTTCTGCTGCATCTCGCCGGGACGCAGCGCGTCTTCCTCGATGGCCGCCCGATGCGCGTCGAATCCGATCCAATGGGTACGAACGCTCGCGTGGTCGACGCGCCGGGCGGGGTACGCCTGTTCGTCGAACAAGATCGACGAATCGATCGGATCTATCGAAATGGCGTCGTCCGCGCCGGCGATGCCATTCATCCAGTTGCCCCGAACCGTTTGAACGGACGCGAGTTGGCCGACCTTCCGAGAGGTCGATTCTATAGCGACGATGATCTCGCCATACTCGTCACCGAAATTCTCCCAGGTCTCGAAGAGCGAATTTCGATCGAGGTCGAGACAAAGAAACTGCCGACCGCGCGGCGAGGCGAACGACCTCGCATTCGAATCGAAGTCAGACGGGAAAAAGACGGACTCCTCGTTCTGCCGACGCTCGTGTATGGCCAACCGCCGGTGGCTCGCATCGACGCGGGGCGTCTGGTTCATCTCGGCAGTGGCGAGGTTCCGATTCGAAACGAAGCGGCGGAAAACGCGGCCGTCTCGGACCTGCGGAGCGAGCTCGGTCTTCGATCGGGCGTCACTACCCGATTATCCGCCGAGGACGCAATCGGGTTCGCGACGCGTCTCGCGGCCACTTCGATGGAAGTCGTCGGCACAGCGCATCGAAACTTCCAGCTGCGCGGCGATCTGACCGCGTCGCTGCGAATCGATGACGACCGCGTCGATCTTGGTTTTGATCTCGCGGGATCAATCGGAGCGGGGCTGGGCGACAGCTCCAATCGAGGCGAAGGCGGGGATGGCGCCGCCGGCGCCGGAAGCGCCAGACCCGAGTCGGTGCTGCGCGCATGGTCGGCGGGTGAATCCGTCGTCGCGCTCGACGGCGGCGGTTTCGCGAACCTGCCGAAGGACTGGCTCGCCCGGTTCGGCGATCGACTGGCCGATCTGCTCGGCGCGCTCGACGCTCGAGGCCGTGTCGCGCGCCATGCGTTGCCGGATCTCGCGCTGCTTTGCGAAGACCTCGACCAACCGCCGCCGCCCGCTCTCGAAGGCTTGCGGCCGCTGCTCGACGGTTTCGAAGGCATCCCGAGCGCGGAGATTCCAGCCGATCTCGAAAAAGTGCTGCGACCCTACCAGCGCAAAGGGATCGACTGGCTGGTCTTTCTTCGGCGAGCGGGTCTCGGAGCTCTGCTGGCAGACGACATGGGACTCGGGAAAACGCTGCAGGCGCTCTGCGCCATTGAAGGGCGAACTCTGGTCGTCGCACCGACGAGCGTTCTGCACGGCTGGATGCGTGAAATCGACCATTTTCGCCCGGAACTTCGATACTCGCTCTATCACGGCACGGGGCGTGAGCTCGATCCCGAGGCAGATGTCACGATCACGAGCTACGCGCTGCTGCGACAGGACGTCAAACTCCTGGCCGCGCAGACCTGGGATTGCGTCGTGCTCGACGAGGCACAGATGATCAAGAATCCGGAGAGCCAGATCGCGCGCGCCGCTCTCAGGCTCGACGCAAAAGCTCGCTTTGCACTCACGGGCACTCCGGTCGAAAACCGACTCGACGAACTCTGGAGCCAGCTTCATTTCCTAAACCCGGGTCTGCTCGGGGGCAGGACTCAATTTCGAGATCGTTATGCCCGTCCGATCGCCGAAGGCGATCGAGACGTCGCCGCACGTTTGCGTCAACGGATCAAGCCCTTCCTGCTTCGGCGACTCAAAAAGGAGGTCGCGCCCGATCTTCCGCCGCTGTCCGAAATCGTGCTCGACTGCGAGCTCTCGACCGAAGAACGCGCGGTCTACGACAGTGTCCGCGCCGCGACCGTGCGAGACGTCGTGGAACGTTTGCGCGCAGGCGGCAACGTAATGGCGGCGCTCGAAGCCCTGCTCCGCCTGCGACAGGCCGCATGCCATTCGAGCCTCGTCCCGGGCCAGGAGGCAAGCACCGCTTCGTCGACCAAGCTCGAGACGCTCTACGCACGTCTCGAAGAAGCGGTTGCCGACGGCCACAAGGCCCTCGTCTTCTCCCAGTGGACGAGTCTGCTCGATCGCGTCGAGCCGGGTCTTCGCGAGCGAGACATTACATGGCTGCGACTCGACGGATCGACCCGAGACCGAGGCAGCGTCGTCGATCGCTTCCAGGCGGACGGTGGCGAACCGGTGATGCTTCTGTCGTTGAAGGCCGGTGGCACCGGACTCAATCTCACCGCGGCCGACCACGTCTTTTTGCTGGATCCGTGGTGGAACCCGGCGGTCGAAGCCCAGGCGGCCGATCGCGCACACCGAATCGGCCAACAGCGTCCGGTCATCGTTCACCGCCTGATCGCCCGCAATACCGTCGAAGAGGGCATTCTGAATCTGCATGCGCGCAAGCGGGCGCTGGCCAACGCGGCGCTCGAAGATTCAGATGGAAGCAGCCGTTTGTCACGCGACGACCTGGTCGAACTGCTCGAAAACGCCTGAGCGCATACGCCATCCGCATTCCGACCGCCTGCGCACGGGCTGCTTGCAATGCGCGACTCTCTTTGACTAAGTAGTGTTTTCCACTCATATTCCTAAAGTCGATTCATGCGTTCTCCGATCGCGTGTCTTGATGAGTGGCATTCACAACACTTCAAATTTGATTCTTCAACGCTTGGCGCGACGCTGGCTCGTGGCGGCCCTCCTGATCGGATTGATGAGTACGCTCCCGA
This sequence comes from Deltaproteobacteria bacterium, assembly GCA_032123985.1. Taxonomy (GTDB): domain Bacteria; phylum Myxococcota_A; class UBA9160; order UBA9160; family UBA4427; genus UBA4427. Next base: position 2 of record JAQBEG010000753.1, on the reverse strand, counting down.
GC
>JAQBEG010000752.1:0-10889 GCA_032123985.1 Deltaproteobacteria bacterium | reverse complement strand
CATCGTGAGGTGGCCATAGTCGACGAAAATGTCTTCGTCGAGCTGGCAATCCCGGGCCCGTTTGCAGGAAATGGAATGGATGCCGTCGCCGATCTTCGAGGCGATCAATGCATCGATCGAATTGACGAAGCTTCCTTTCGAGGGGTCCGCACGAATTTTGTCCTGATACAAATCTCGTGTCGGGAGTGTCACGAGCACGACTTTCGCGCCATGTTTGCGGACTTCGCGAATCAAGAGATCGAAGTTCCTGATCGCAAAAGACGACATGGCAGGATCGTCGAAATGGTCGAGGACGATCGAATCCGCTCGAAGGGTCGGAGCGGCACGAAACTTTTCGTGCATCGCCTCGATCCAATGGGCAGAGACGGGTAGTCGAGGAACGGCTTCTCGTCTCGATCGAAAATATTCGATCCATTCCTCGACCGATCTGCGTTGATAGAGCGGCCAGGCGAATTCGGCCAGGAGTGCCATCCGAGCAGCGCGATCATCGACGGACCAGCGATCCAACACCCCTCCCTGTTGACGAAAATGCTCCGGGTAGTCGTACCGATAACGATTCGATCCGGGAAAGACTTTGTTGCGGTTGAAGTTCCATCTCGGAGCTTCGAGCAGAACGAGTTGGACGGACGCGGGAAGGCCTCCTGCCTCCCTGAGCATGTGCCGAGCGTCCCAGAACTGTCCACTGTTGAGCGATACGTTGATGACCTGTTTCGTATCGAGATCGGACCTTCGCGCCCATTCTTCGGAACTAAACGCGCTCTGCATTCGCGAGCTGCCGAGGACGACGACTCGGAGATCATCGGTTCTGGCTTGTTCTAGAAACGCCGTCGTATCTGCGATGTCGGCCCGATCGCGCCAGGCGGGTGCTTGAACCGCAAATGCTGCTCGCATCAGAATCAAGAACAGAATGCACCAGAGTATGACGCCCGCCGGTTCGGGTCCATCATCGCGATTCTCAGAACTGGAAATAGATGAAGGGACGGACATCCGTTTCTCCGATGAAGCTGATCGCCGCGACGAGGACGGCGAAAAGAAGCCCCCGCTGCCATGCGGTCCAGTTCTCGCGAATGGGGAGCGCCTCAGCGTTGTCCCGTGCAGCGAGATCGAGGAGCAGGCTGACGAGGAGAAAGGCGAGCGAGGTGAGCGAAAAGATCAGCGGCGGGGTCTCCCACGGTCCAACTAGCCCAGTGAGCAGGGCCGTCGCAGTAGCCAGGTCCTGGGCGCGAAAAAAGATCCAGAGAAAACAGACGAGGTTGAAGGTCATGACGACACGAATGCAATGACTGAAGCCTCTCCATGGAGACGCCCGGTCTAGAAGCGTCCGCCGATCCGGGCTCCATGCTCGGTGAAGCGCCAGAAAGACACCATGCAGTCCGCCCCAGAGCACGAAATTCCATGAAGCGCCATGCCACAAACCACCGAGCAGCATCGTGATTCCAAGGTTGCGGTAGGTCCGGAGCGAGCCAGTTCGGTTTCCCCCTAACGGAATATAGAGGTAATCGCGCAACCACGATGAAAACGAGATATGCCAGCGCTGCCAAAACTCAGTGATTGTCGCTGAAAGATAGGGCTGTCGAAAATTCAGTGTCAGTCGAATGCCGAAGAGTCTGCTTACACCTCGCGCAATGTTGGTATAGCCCGAGAAGTCTCCATAGATCTGGAGGGCGAATAGATAGACGGATAAGAGCACCTCGGCCCCGCTGAGTTCGGCCGGGTTGGCGAATGCACGATCGACGTAGGGTGCCACGCCGTCGGCGATAACCAACTTCTTGAAGAAGCCGAAAATGATCAACTGGAGGCCTGTACTCCAATCGGCGAAATCGACTTTGCGTGGATTCTCGATCTGCGGAAGGAGAGATCGGCTCCGCTCAATGGGGCCTGCGACGAGTTGAGGAAAGTAGGCGACGTAGAGAGCGAAGGAATCAAAACGTCTTGTGGGCACTTGATTCCCACGATAGACGTCGATCGTGTACCCCATGGTCTGGAACGTATAGAAGCTGATGCCGACGGGGAGAATGATATTCAAGATCGGGAGGGAGGCGTGAAGGCCGAGTGTCTCGAGTAGCTCTGCAGCGCTGGTGATGAAGAAATCGAAATACTTGAAGGAGCCGAGGATTCCGAGATTCGAAAAAAGGCTGATGTGCAGATATCTCCTTTTACCCTTCGATTCCGGGTGCCGGGCGATGGCGAGTGCACAGAAGTAGTCGATGATTGTGGATAGGGCGATGAGCGACAGAAAACGCCAATCCCACCAGCCATAGAACACATAGCTGGCAATCAGAAGCATCCGGTTCTGACTTCGATGGCCGAGGACCTGGTAGAGCAGCAGGACGATTGCGAGGAAAGCGACGAACTCAAAGGAATTGAACAGCACTGTCCGCTCCCGGTGAATGGTTCGCACGCGAGCGCGTGGCGCTTTCCCGCCACGGCGCTCGATGCGGGGCGAGGGGCTTAGGAGTCGGCCTTCCTCACAAGAGGGACTGCGGGGCATCCGCCGACCATTTCTCCAGCCGAGACGTCTCGAATGACCGCGGATCCTGAACCGATCACGGCGCCATCCCCGATCCGAATTCCTTGAATAACAGAAGCGCCGACGCCGACATCGACACAGCGACCCAAACGAACGTTACCTCCGAGATGAACACCCGGGCAGAGATGCGTCCCCTCGCCGATGTGGCCGTCGTGGTCCACCGTCGCCGCTGTATTGATGATGACGAAGTCTTCGACCGTGCCGCCCACGTTGATGATGGCGCCAGCCATCAGGACGCTTCCGTGCCCGAGAGTCACGCCCGGCGCAACGACCGCGGTCCTGTGTACGAGAGCGGGCAGCTGGCCGCCTGAATCGAGCACCAACCTCGCCACTCGGCAACGAAGCACGGAATCCCCGACACCGAGGCCATATTCATACGAAGTGACGAATGCCGAGTCTGCGAGTCGTTCATCGCCACCGAGCACCGGGATGTCGTCGACCCGTATTCCCGGCTCCATGGCAGGGTCGAGAAAGCCCGCCACGGTTCTGCCAATCGATCGGCAAACGTCTGCGACTACGCGCCCATGACCGCCCGCTCCAACGATCACGATTGCTGCACTCATGCCCGCGTTTCCTTTTCGAGACCACCGGTTTGGGGTCTCTCCAAGCATACTGGAAAACCTCGAGTGACCCAGGGCGTGTTGGCCTCAGCGAAGCACCCGGTTCGTGTCAGAGGAGTCGAAATGGTCTGCCTAACTTGGTCTTTTGTCCATCGAAAGGATCAGCTCGCCCAACCATTCGGCGGTCCAATCCGCAGCCTCATCGGAGAGGTGCGCCCCATCTGGCCGTACGTCGTTCATTTCGTCGAGTTGATTCGTGAATTCGCCATTAGGACAAATCTTGGCATTGAAGTCGATGAGTTCGACCTTCTCGGGATGCTTCGATTGTAGGCGCTCGAGGATGTGATTCAGCTGTCGTACACGCGCCGGATCCCAAACCCCCGAGCCACCTCTTCTCGCAGCGAGGCAAGGTGCAGTCAGCCAGACGACTCGTGCACCGCGCGATGTCAGCAGATCGATTGCGTCTTCATACTCGGACATCAGCCAAGCGTCGTAGATCTCGTCTCCGATTCGACGTGGTTCCTCACCCCATGCTGGGAACGTTCGTTCCGTCGTGTCCCAGCCGCTGACGAGAACGATCACTACGTCGGGGTCGTACCGGAGAATTCCCGATCGCCAGCGCATCGGCCATTGATCGCACACATCTGCCGCGCGCTTCTGGGCGTTGACCACACGCCCGCCACGGGAGATGCCACAGCCCTTGATGGCAAAGTTGAGTACGCTGGCCTCTTCGGTTCGCGCGGCCCATCGAGCCAGGCCCTTGCCAACGCCCATCGAGATCGAGCCACCGACGACCATCAGTCGGAGTCCGCGAGCCCCGTCGACCTGCTGTTCTTCGTCGCTCAGTTGAGTCAAGTCCACGCTCGACTTCGCCGGGTTCAGCGTCGCCAGAAGCAGCATCGTCACGACTGCAACTACTCCGATGGGCGCTGCGACCCAGGGCTGCGACCCAGTCAACATTCGGCCGCGGCGTATGGGCTGTTCGAGCAGGTAATAGGAAGGCACAGCCAGCGCGAAGGTGGCGGCGACACGAGCTGCGAATAACGGCCATGGCTCGAGTCCGGTCAACTCGGACGTCAGCGTGACGTAGAACGCAAAGTGATAGATGTAGACGCCATAGGAGATCTTCCCCAACCAAGGGAAGGGGCCCCAGCTGAGGACCGTACGGGCGGGTCCGCTCGGCTGCAGAGTGCCGATGATGATGGCGGCCGTCGTAATAGCGTATAGAAGATAGCCGCCCTGCCAGAGCCAGGCGGTTTCCATCGACACCCTGAACCAATAGTAGAGGTTGCCTGCGAGTCCGATGCCACCCAGCGCGATCGCCAGATTGAGCGCGGCCCCGCGCAGGGCAGGCCGACCGGCATGCCAAAGAGCCAGCAGCGCGCCGACCAGAATTTCTGCCGCCCTCGTATCGGTTCCATAATAGAGACGGGATGTCGGTATATCGGGCTCGAATAACACTGCCATCCAAGTAGTGGAAAGGAGCGCGAGGCCTGCGATTGCCACCGCGAAAGTACGAAGATTGCCCAGTCGGAGGAATCCAATCGCGAATAATGGAAAGGTCAGATAGAACTGCTCTTCGATCGACAGGCTCCAAAAATGCTGCACGAGCGAAGGGGAGGCGAACATGTCGCCGTAATCGCTTCCGAGGTAAATGAAGCGCCAGTTCGAGACATAGAAGAGGGCGGCCAGTCCATCTCCGCGCAGGCGGGTGATCTGGCTGACATCTCCGATCGTGGCGCCGAGAAGCGCGATGACCGCCAGCGCGAGGAACGCGCCGGGCATGAGACGCCGAAAGCGGTGGGACCAGAAACTGACCAGGTCGATGCGGCCAGAACCGTCCCACTCGTAGAGGAGCAGAGACGTAATCAGAAAGCCCGACAGGGTAAAAAACGTGGAGACCGACAGGAAACCACCCGGAATCCAGTTGACCCCAGAGTGATAGAAGAGAATGGCGAGGAGTCCGATTCCGCGCAGCCCATCCAGACCCGCATTGTATTCAAGTCGTGTCGGACGCGATCGATCGACTGCCGAACTTTCTTCCGGTGCGGCCAGGGAGTGGTCCTCTTCTCTTGCCTGCTGTCTTGGTTCGGTCGATGACGATAGTAGTGAGAATCGAGACGAGACGCATTGCCGTGCAACCCATCGACTGCATTTCGAGTCTCATGGGACGAGGCCATGCGGCTGGCGCCTCCAGGGGGAGGACGCCATTATTGGGAAGTGAGCGAAAAACGCGTGAGGCCTGAGGCAGCCGACGTTCCCGGGGCTCCGCGAAGTCGTCACTTCCTCTTGTTCGACTCGATGCGCGCCGTGGCCGTGCTCGCTGTTCTCACCATTCACGTTGGAGCGGCCTCCGGTGCGAATCTGGGTGCGTGGTACGGCGTGGCCACGTCGCAGGGAAGGCTCGGCGTTCGAATCTTCTTCATGATTTCGGCATTTCTACTCTACCGACCCTACGTCATGGCCCACCTGCACGAGAATCGGGCACCGCGCCTCGGCACCTACGCCAAACGACGCGTGCTGCGGATCCTTCCCGCGTATTGGGTCGCCCTCACACTGCTGGCAATCTGGCCGGGATTGCCCGGGGTGTGGACGGAGCAGTGGTGGATCTATTACGGACTCCTCCAGGCCTACTGGTTCGGCACGGTCCATTCGGGCTTGGCGGTCGCATGGAGCCTCACCATCGAGGTTGCCTTCTACGCGGTTCTGCCATTCCTGGCCATGTTTTTGGGCTGGTTGGGACGCGGAGCCAATGCTGGAACGAAAATGCGGCGTGAAGTTGCGGCGCTTCTGATTCTGGGATTCGCCGCCGAAGTTTTCCGTATCTATGTATTTGTGATCGAGCGAAGGGACCTGAATTTCAATCTGGTTTCCATGTTCCTGCCCTTTGCGGTAGGCATGTTGCTGGCGGTTTCGAGTTCCTGGTTGGGGTTGGACGAGAGGCGATGGCACTGGACGCGGTGGGTAATCGATCGATCGGGAGCATGCTGGCTGGTGGCCGCGATCGTTTTCGTCGGCTGCTGTTTTAGTCCCGTCTTTTCGCGCGCGGGAGCTGAACAGCACACGGTGCTCACGTGGGGTATTGAGCAATTGGCCTACGTGGCGATTTCGGCGTTCCTCTTGCTACCCGCAGTTTTCGGCGAGAGCGCAGGGGGCTGGCCGCGGCGAATTCTCGAGAACCGCGCGATTGGCTTCATCGGTTCGGTGTCTTATGGCATTTTCCTGTGGCACCACCCGCTTCTGGGTTGGATGAGTCAAGCGGGCTGGAAAAACCTGGTTCCAGGCTACCCGATGCTGACATTGTTCGTACTCTGCCTGTCCGCTTCGGTTTTGATGGGTTGGGCGAGTTACCGCCTCGTCGAGCTTCCAGCGATGCGATTGCGAGGCGAGCCTCCGAAGCGCGTTGTTTGAGATCGTTTTCTCTAGGGTGAGCCTATTCTTCCTCGAGGTATCCGAGGGCGCGGAGATCCTCGAGGATCTTCTCGTCGGAGCCGGATGGCGAAGACCCGAGCCGCTCGACCGGACCGGTGTCGTGCGTCTCGATGCGGGCGACGCGTTCCGCGCCAGCGAAATCGGCGACGCGGCCGTCCATGTCTTCGCCCACAGGAAGACCTAGCAAGGCGAGAATTGTTGGCGTGATGTCTAGAACGCTGACTTCGCCGCCGATCATTCCACTGACGATGCCGGCGCCCCGGGCGAATATCACTCCGTCTAGTGCCTTTTCGGATTTGTGCACGCCCGTCAGCAAGCCGAGATCAACGCCAAATTCGAAACCATGGTCGGAGACGACCATCAGGATGTCATTGGGACCGTACCGCTCGATCAACGCTCCGAGTATCGCGTCGGTGTATTCGTAGTATTTTTCGAAGGCCTCGAGCCCGGCTTCGCGCTCGGAAGGACTTGGGCGGCGATTCTCGGGGTAAAGCTCAGGGGGCTCGGTCATTCCCCACAGAAAATGCGAGACCCGGTCGATGCCTGGAAAGAATACGAGCATCACGTCCGGATGCTCAGCCGCCTCGACGTCGAGTGCGATGCGCAGAACGGCTTCGTCATCATCGAAGTACGTCGACAAACGTTCATTGAACATGCCTGGGTAGGGCAAACGATCGTTTCCCTCAAAGGGGTTGGGAAAGAGAAGCGGCGATTCCTTGATCGCGAGCAACTCGGCTATGCGCGACTCCCAGAGCTCCGGATAGATCAGCGGACCGCGGGGTGTCTCGGATGCGAGTGCAATTTTTTCGCGCCCCTTGATTTCGTGCTCCTGCAGGTGGTCAGAGACCATGACGCCGTCGATCTTCTCGGGCGGAAATGTGTTCCACCAGTTGATGACGGCGACCGACATTCCCGCGTCCGAGACCATATTCCACAATGCATGCACCTTTCGGTCACTGCCCAGGTAGAGATGGAGGGATTTGTCTTCGCCGACGCGTGCAAAGGAGACAATGCCGTGCTTCTCCGGCCGTTTCCCGGTCGCGATCGAGTTCCAGATCCTCGGTGACTGCAAAGGCATGATCGAGCGGAGCGGACCGGACACGCCTTCCGCACGAAGCTCTGCAAAGTTGGGTACGACGCCTCTTTCGAGAAGTGGCTCCAACATTCGCAGACTGGCGCCGTCGATTCCGATCAACAAGACGCGGGGTCGCGCTGCTGGTTCGTTGGGGCCGCAGGCTAGAGATGTGAATCCCGCGAGGAGGACGATGAAAAGCAGCGAACGCATAGTTCTGGGTCCCATCAGGAATCGTTCGGATTCGGTCGAATCGCGATTCGCGGACTTCCCCACCATGCAAGTTGGCCGGGCCTGACGGGTCGAGTGGGTACGAGTTCGAGGCGAAGGGTCACCGCGCTTCCAGCGAATCTTGAGAGATCGACTTCGAAGGGCTCCCATCTACGAACATCATTGAAGTTTGGATTCACTTCCTTCTCCGCAAGAACGAGGAAATCGTCGTCCTTCCGGATCGACAAGCGCATGCTGCTGGCCGCTGGATGCCGATGTGGACGGTCCGAACCGTTCGCGACGGGGTAACCCACGCCTGCTTGAAAAACTCCACCCTCGGGAATCTTGACATCGAAATCGATCCCGCCTCCGCGAGCCCCGAGCACGATGGGCAGGAAGCGCCGATTCTTTGCCGTCGCGATGATGCCTGTATACGGACTTACCCAACCAAGATTTCCGTCTCGAGCACGAATCCAGGACCTTCCGTGCGAAGCATGATCGAGCAAATCGGTGTGGGTCGCCCCGCGATCGGGTCCCCGCTCCAGAACGACGACCCAGTTCAATCCCTTGCCGAGGAAGTCGTCCGGAATTCGGAAATGTCGCTCCAAGGTTTGCTGTACCTCGGGTAGCGCATCACGATAGTAGGTGAACACGGGCTGGTCGATGTCCGTCATCACTACATAGCGCGTTGTCTCCAGGGCCTTTTTGATTACGCGTTGTTGCTCGTCGTGCATGCCCGGGATCACGCCGCTATAGGGTGTTGGATTGCGGGTGTCGGTAGCGAAGTAGATCAGGGGTTCTGCTCGAGCGACAAAAATCGCGTCGCCGGGATCGGTATGATCCCGGATATAGCTGATCGCGTGGGGCATGGACGTTCCGAGGTAGCCCGGATTGACCACGCGCAAGGGGACGCGTGGCCCGAAGCTCGGTTCTTCGGAATACGAATAGAGTGTGGCGGCTACCGCGAGTGAGGTCAGCGCCAAGAACCCTACGACCATGGCGGCGGCCCGCACGAGCGTGCGACGCGGTGCGATCGAAAGCGGCACGACCAAGACGAGCTGGATTGCGGCGCTTGGAAGGACTGCGACGAGATGTCCCCAATCTGCTCGCGGGAACAGGTTGCTGATCATTGCGATCAGAGTAGCCAGGTGGATCCACACGGCTGCAGGGAGGGGTCCACGCCAACGACGGGCAAGTGTAGCCACGACCGCGATAAAGGGAATCGCGTAGAGGCTCTGCGTAAACGCTGTCAGCGCCCAACCGGGCTCCACCCAGACGCCGTATCGAAGCGAGAAGAAATATGGCAGGTAGTAAACTTGACTGGCCCTGATTGCTTCACTGAAAACACCGGGTGGCCAGAAGTTCACTAGAGGTGAATCGTAACTCGACTGGAAGGATAGGGGCAGCTCGATCAGCGATCGAATAAGCGCGCCAACGCCGCCCGTTGCAGCAAAGCCAGCTACGGTCACCACGGCGGCAAGCAATCCCCCGGTCGTTAGGGCCAGGCCCGTCCGCAAACGCGCACGTGGCGGAGAGCACGCTACGAGGCTGACCAGAAGTCCGAATGCAAGAACGGCCCCGACCGTCTGCTTGGAAAGGGCAGAGCAGGCGGCCAGGACACCGGCGACCACCGCCCAGCGGATATCCCGCAAACCGAGAAGACCGACCCAGCTTGCCAGCACGCCGATGGATACGGCCACGGTCGTGTAGAAATAGGTGGAGAAGAGCGGGAAGAGCAGAATCGGTGCGCAGGCCGCCAGCGTACCGGCGACGTGAGCGAGTCCATCTGCTCGCGTGCTGCGTACCAAGGCGAATGCGGCAGCGGTTGCTGCACCGTGTAACAAAGCGACGACGGCGCGCGCGACCCAGATCTCCTCCCCGAATACACGAAAGAGCAGCGCTAGCGCCTCGAAAGGCAGGGGGCCGGTGAAAGCGACGACGTCCTGATAGAGGTGATCTCCGTGAACCAGGCGCTGGGCAATCTCGAGGATCATTCCCTCTTCGAGCAGATTGGGCTCGAGTGGGATCATGGAACCGCAGGTCAACGCGCCGGCCACGCCCCATAGGAGAGTCGCCGTAGGAAACTGCGACGGCTGGTCGGTGCGATTCCTCATGAGGGGGGTGAGGATACTCAACGACTCGAGGCGCGCATTCCGAATTAACGTTTCATTCGCTCCGGGGGGCCGCGGAGCTCTGGTCGACTACTACGCCGAGCGGCCCACCCTCTAAGTACACCGTTGTTGGACGCCCATTCTGGAGAATTTCCACCGGGACCGATTTTCCGGATTCGACCCTGGATGATTCGCGCAGAAGGTCCGCTGGTTTGAACACCCGCACGTCGTTGTAGCGCAAGATCGTGTCACCGCGAGTCAGGCCCGCAGCGCTCGCCGTCGAGCCTGCGAGCACTTCTCGTGCCAGGACACGGTTGGGCTGCCCCGCCGCATACAGATAGTGGTCGTAGTCCTCATCGTCCTGGAGTGCTTCGCGGAATTCCTGTTCCAACTCAGCCAGCTCCATGGCATGACGTGGCTGCATGAACCAGCCCTCCCGCAGCGCTTGATCGTTGACCGATTGGCGATTCAGCTCGTGGCCTGCCCACAGGTCGTGAAGTCGAGCAACGTCGCGTGGGTGCATGCCCTGGGCGAGCAGTACCTCGTCATTGAAGGCGATCGATTGGGCGGCCAGGACGGTTTCGGATTCATCCTTGCCGGCCGCCTCCGCTTCGGGCGACTCGGTTTCATCAAGATGGCCCTCTGCCACGCCATCACTCGATTCTCGCAACCGCGCGAGTTCCGCGTGCAGTTCGGCGACCTGGCCCGCGAGCTGCGTGCGCGCCTGCACTTCTGCGGCGAGCGCGTCCGACAGCTGCCCGATCGAGAGAGCGCGGTCGAGGCCATCGTCTATCGCGCGCCCAACCGGCGCTTCGAGAGATTGGGGCGGATTGTTGCCAAAATCAGGTCGATGGAATAGGGCGACAGCGATCACGCCCAAGGCGATGCCGACAACGAGAGCTGCTGGCCAGCTCAGTATCGAGTGAGGATTAGCTCGTTTTGTGTCGCGGACTCGTTCCACGTCAGGTTGCATT
>JAQBEG010000751.1:0-2626 GCA_032123985.1 Deltaproteobacteria bacterium | reverse complement strand
CTCGATCTCGCTCCGGACCGCGGTCGCCCGGCCCGTAACCGCGAGTGGCGAGCCCGGCCCGAGCAGGGGGATGGTTGCGGTGAGGTCGAACTCCAATTCAACCGCGCCTTCGTCGGCAACCCGGGCTGCGAGGGAACCCGTCGTATCGACCGTGCCGTCGTCGGTCGCAAGCAAAACTGAAATCCCTTCGATCGACACCTCGTTCACCGGAAGGGCGAGCGCCGGAGGGTCGCCGGGCTCGTCGTCGGCGCCGGTGTCCAGCAAAGCATCGAGGGTCCCGAAGGACAACCCCTCATCGTCGAGTCGCCCGCGCAAGTGGAGGCCGCGGATCGTCAAGGCGTCGACCCGTCCCAACCTCAGGTTGGGAAGCGAGTAATGAACGTCGATTTCGTCGACGACGAGGTCGTCGTCGGTTCCAACGCGAACGTCGCGAATGCCGATTCGCGAAAATCCGACGGATTCGACTTTATGCGCGACGCGTTCGAGCCCGAGGTCGTGCAACTGTGAATGGATCACGCTCTCCGCGAGTTCACGTCGTTTCGCTGCGAGCCCGCCGACGATTGCGACGAGCACAACCAGCGCGACGAGCGGTAGGATCCACATCCATCGCCGGCGTCCGCCGACCTGCTCATTCTGTTCGTTCATCATCCGGAATCATCGCACAACTCCACGGCCGCGCGCGCAGTCGGAGTGGTCTCGGAGTTGCGCACCGGAGCGGCGTGGCGATCGATGGGATCAGGGTGCACGGGGCGGCGGCGTCCGAAAGACCCAGAACTCACCGGCGGCGAAATTGAGTGCGCTGCCGACGACGATTCCCAAGAGATTCGCGAGCCGGTAGTCCACGTCGAAGAGGTAGACCAGCGCCAGCAACACGGTTCCGTTGCCGGCGAAGGCCGAAAGGACGGTGGCGGCGTGATATTGGAGCGCCTTCCACATCCAACGTCGAAACGAACCGCCCAGGTCGACATTCCAGGTCCAACGGCTGTTGAGAGCGAAGTTCGTGAGGATCGAAACCTCGATGGCGACGGCGCTCGCAAGCGGCAGCGGCCACCCGGAATGCCCGTGTAGCACCATCAGCAAGCCCTGGTTCACGACGACACCGCTGGCCCCGACGATCCCGAAGCGGACGATCCGCTCGAAGGACTCGCGATTCATCTCCATCAGTGGGGGCCGTCTCCGTGGTCGGCGGGGCGACTTCGAATCGGCATCCATCCTCCGATGTCCCGTCAGTCCGATGTCCCGAAAGTCCGACGTCCGCTCCGTCCGATATCCGCTCCGGCCCCGACGTCCGGCCGCCATCGTCCAACGTCGGACACCCAGCGCCCGGCGCTCGAGCGGCGCGTGCTAGCGTTTCGCCGAAAGCGCCATTCCGTGCGCAGGACGGACGATACCATGCGGTTGCGTCAAGTTGTTCTCGCCGCGCGAGACCTCGAGGGTGTCCGGGAAACGCTGGCGGACGTGTTGGGCCTGGGAGCCCCTTTTGCCGACCCGGGAGTCGCGGAATTCGGCCTGCGCAACGCGGTCTTTCCGGTGGGAGAGACCTTCCTCGAAGTCGTCTCGCCGGTCCGGGACGGAACCGCCGCCGGCCGATTCATCGAACGCCGAGGCGGAGACGGCGGCTATATGGTCATCGTGCAGTCGAGCGATCTCGCCGCCGATCGTCGTCGCGTGAACGATCTCGGCGTTCGGATCGTCTGGGAGATCGAGTTCCCGGACATCGCGACGATTCATCTCCACCCGCGCGATGTCGGCGGAGCCATCCTCTCGATCGATGCCGCCGACCCACCGGCTTCGTGGCGATGGGCCGGACCGGCGTGGGAGGCGCGTTCACGGGCGGACGTGACGAACGCGGTCGTCGGGGTCGAGTTCATTTCGGCGGATCCGGCGGCGCTGGGACGGCGCTGGTCCGAAGTACTCGGCCTGCCGACCGTCGTGGATGGGGATGGAGTCCCGACGATTCCACTCGAGGGTGGCCGCTTGCGCTTCGAAGCGAGCGGGGAGGCGGATGCCCCGGGTATCGCGGCCTTCGAATTCGCCGCCGTCGATCCGGAAGCCGTTCTCGCACGAGCACGCGCTTGCGAATTGGAAACCGGGGACGATGGGTTCACGATCGCCGGAACGCGCATTCGATTGCAGGCCGTTTGAATTTCAGCGAATTCGCGCGCTGCGAAGGCGGAGCGCGTTCGAGATCACGGATACCGAGCTCAGGCTCATCGCGGCGGCGGCGATCATCGGGTTCAACGTGATGCCGAACCACGGGTAGAGCGCACCCGCGGCGATGGGGATGCCGACGGCGTTGTAGAAGAAAGCGAAGAAGAGATTCTGGTGGATGTTGCGCACGACGGCGCGTGCGAGCAGGATCGCCCGCACCAGGCCGCGCAGGTCACCCTTCACCAGGGTGATGCCCGCACTTTCGATGGCGACATCGGTTCCCGTACCCATGGCGATCCCGACGTCCGCTTCGGCGAGGCCGGGGGCGTCGTTGATTCCGTCGCCTGCCATGCACACGACCCGGCCGTCTTCGCGCAGCTTGCGGATGCGGTCGCGCTTGCCGATCGGTGACATCCCGGCCTCGTAGGCGTCGATGTCCAGTGTGCCGGCTACGCTCGCTGCGGTCCGCTCCTGG
>JAQBEG010000750.1:0-2732 GCA_032123985.1 Deltaproteobacteria bacterium | reverse complement strand
CCAGGATGGCTTGATAGAGCGGGACGACGTATTCGGGAATGATCGCTCCGGGTTCGTTGTACGCGGTGACCCCGTTCCTTTGCAGCATTTCGACCATCTGAATCAGACCTGCCTGGAATCGCTCGGGGTTGCCCAGGTCTGGAAATAGGATCGGGACCAGGTACGAGAACGCGCCCACCTCATAGAAATGTCCGCGCGACAGATCGATCTGATTCGCAGCCTCTTCACTCGTTGCATCGATCGCGTCCTGATTGATGCCGTAATGCTTCAACATCGCGCTGTTCAGGAAGAACTCGTGACCAGAGCGGTGCCACACGGCGATCGGCCGTGTGGCCGAGATCGAATCCAGCAGGTCTCGGCTCATTTCGCCATGGAAGTACTGATTGAATCCCCATGTCCAGAGGATTTCGTTTTCGTCCTCGATGTTCTTTTCGATTGCCCTGAGTGCGTCGACGTACTCCTGGTGTCCCGTGACCGCTGGCCACGTTTTCGCAGGAAGCTCCCAGGCTTCCGGCGCGATGATGGGTATGGACAGCATCAGGGCGGCGAGGACTGGATGGAGATGTTGCTCGATGAATCCGGGCATCACGACGTGGCCGGCCACATCAATTCGCGTTGCACCGGCGTAGAGTTCGAATGCCGCGTCCCGGTCGCCGACGAACACGATCCGACCTTCCTTGTTCGTGACGACGGCCTCGGCGGCGGGCTGAGCCGATTCCATCGTGATAATCGGGCCCCCGAAGTACACGTTGAACTCTGAACCTGCTTCTTGGCTCGTGACGGGGTCAGGAGTCATTGGTTCCCTGGACCGCGGCTCACATCCGCCGAGGATCGAGATCATGCCAACGACGACGCAGGCCATGAACAATCCATTTACGTTGCCCTGATACTTGCGTTCGGCCTGGTGTTCGTAGACGCCGAGCAATAGATCCGAAAGGGCGCCAAAGAGCCAGGTTTGCTGGTTTCGCATCGACATGGATAGTTAGATTAGCCTCTTCCCGGGGTCTGGCTGCACGGGTTTGGGGTCAATGAGGCTGGCCCGCATGACGCGTTCGCTACTCTCGAAGGGACTTCACGAAAGGCGTACGTCATGAATCGAGGCATCCATCACATCGGCGTAGCGACTCACGACATGGACGCCACGCTCGACTTCTACGAAGACGTGCTTGGCTTTCCAGCCGTTGTTTGTGAGACGATTCAAATCGAAGCCGGTGGCGCTATTCGCCATGCCTTCTTCGACGTCGGCGAGGGCGAACTCATCGCGTTCATGGAAGCGAATGATGTAGCGGGTCTGGCGTCGGATTTTGATACAGGGATCAATCGGGGTCTGGGCACTGGTCCGGGGATGTATCACTTCGCGTTCAAGGTTGCGGATCCGACCGAGCTCGCCAAGAAGCGCGATGAACTCGTCGAGAAGGGTCTCGAAGTCCGTGGTATCGTGGACCATGGTTGGTGCCAATCGATCTACTTCCTGGATCCCAATTTTCTTCAGCTCGAATTCTGTTGCGTCACGGTGGAGCTGGGCAATGAGCACGTCGCGGAACGACAACAGGAGTCCTGGACGCGTTACGCCCGACGTCGTTAGGGAAAGGCGAACAACGTACCGGCCTGCGCTCCTCCATTTTCACTCGAGATATACCAACGATGATCTTGGACGCCCACGAGAACCGGGTAAGCTCTTTGGAATGGGGAGTTCCTCTGACATCGTAGACGCTACCCCGTCGTCTCGGCGCGGATTCGAGCGCGCGGTCGGGATCCCCTGGCAGCGGTCCGTCGCGGCCGCCTGCGCGTTCTTTCTCTTGCTCCTGACGCTGATCTTCGGTGTGCACGCGGCTCTCGAGGAAGATACGACGGGGGCCGGGTTCAGCGACGCACATTGGCGCAGTGACATCGTTCTCGCCCTCGTAGCAGCCTATACGGTTGGTGCCGGCTTGATCAACATCGCCGCAACGACGCGGCATCTCGCTCGACTCAGGCCACTCTTTCGACACAGCGAGCGGGAGTTTCTGGCAGTTCGGGATCGACTGTTTCCGACGCCTCGAGCAATCACGCTGGCCGCATCGATTGGCGGTCTAGTGGGCCTCGCGCTCCAGCTCTCTGGCTATCTCCGCGCAGATCGCAGACCGATTGACTCCGCCCTTCATTCGCTGCCCTTGATGATCTTGCTCTTCTCGCTTCTCGGGCTGATGGCCTTGTTCACGATCCGCCAGTCGCGCGTCTTCATGGAACTCGGTCGAGAACAGATCGATGTCGATCTCCTCGACGCGCGTTCGCTCGGCCCGTTCGCCAGCGTAGGTTTGATGACTGCGGCAACCTGGTTCATCGGCAGCGCGCTCGCCTCGTTCCTGATGGTCAGCGAGTCCGATGCGACGGTCGTTGCGCTCGTCATCGTCGTGACGACGGGCCTCGGAATCGCCGGACTGATCCTTCCGTCTCGCGGGCTGCACGGCAATCTGAAGGCTCGCAAGCTGGCCGAACTCGCCCGGGTGCGCGAGGCGATCGCGCGCGAACGCGCAGCGCTCTTCGAACCGACGGCGGCCGCGTCACTGCCGCCAAAGATGCACGCGATGCTCGCCTACGAGTCCCGAATCGAAAATGTCCGGGAATGGCCCTTCGACACGTCCACGCTCAGCCGGTTCGGACTCTTCCTACTGATTCCTCTCGTCTCATGGATCGGTGGCGCGCTCGTCGAACGCATGATCGACGCCGCCCTGGGCTGACTTCGCATGAGA
>JAQBEG010000749.1:0-5786 GCA_032123985.1 Deltaproteobacteria bacterium | reverse complement strand
CGTTCTCGCGCTCGAGCTCCTTCAGCCGCCTTGCCTCCGACACGTCCATGCCACCGAACTTGGTTCGCCATCGGTAGAACGTCTGCTCCGAGATGTTGTGCCGGCGGCACACTTCTCGGATGTTCCCCGTCTGCTCCGCCTCGTTCAGAACCCCAATGATCTGCTCTTCAGAAAATCGCTTGCCCTTCATCTTGTCTCCGACTGCCTCGCAAAAAGGCTAACTCAGAGACTGGATGCATTATCGCGGGGCCGGCCAGGCGTTACCGCTCCAGCCACCGCAGCCGCAGACTCATCCAAGGATGAATCGCCCACGTCATCACGTTCGCGAAGCGCCAGAGCCCCGGCTCATCGCGGCGCATGTCCTGGTCTGCCTAAAGCGCGGCTCGGTGGCGAGTGGGGCGCAGGAGTCGGAGGGCATCGCGTTACGGATACCACGGGGGGCGATCAGGTGGGAATCAGATCACTCTCAGCAAGATCACGCGGCATCGCGGCTTCACGTCCGCGACCTGGACGAAGCGGGCTGACGCTTCATTCCCGAAGGTGAGTCACTCATAACGTCGAGTTAGGGCTGACATTCAATAGAGAAGTCGCTCGGCGCGGAACCCATTTCCATATGCGCGCGTACCCTGTTCAAGAGCTCGAATTTCGGAACGGGGCGATTACACCTCGGTCTGAACTTGGTTGTCAGATCAGTACTTAGCGGTGGTAAGGTAAACGCAGCTTGAAGTTCCTATCCACCACGGCGAAGTCGAAGTCGTAGAACAATTCGGCCCTCGCGTCGCGATCCACCGACACTATATGTTGACGGTCGCCCCGTTCAAGCGCGAAGCTATTGTGAGAGCTGCAACCTCTTGACACCGCCACCAGGAGAATCATATGCGGAATGGAAACCGAATCTGGATATTCGTCGCTCTGACGTCAATGTTCTCTTCGCTTGTTTTATTTGGAGCGAACTGTCCGGGTCTCAACGTGTCTGCACAGCAAGAGCTCAGCGACGCGGGCGTCACCAAATACATCGGTATGTTCGAACCTGTGGCTGCATCGGACGTCGGTGATGGCTGGACGAAGCACACCTTCGATCCGGACGGTGGTAACGGCCCGATCTGCATTGCGGGTACGCCATTCTCTGTCTTTACTCGAGCAGGGAATCCGTCCAAGGTATTGATCTTCGAACAGGGCGGCGGCGCGTGCTGGCAGGACTTCTACAACTGCAACGTGCTCTCCGAAGCCCAGGAGCCGCCCACGGATCGGGTGGGAATCTGGGACTTCGATTCGCCGGACAACCCGTTCGCCGACTACTCGATTGTCTACATGCCGTACTGCGACGGGTCAGTCTTTACCGGCGACAACGACGTGTTCGATCCAGCCTTCGGGGCGGAGATCGGCGTTCCGGCCGCCGTGGTCCGCTTCCACCGCGGGCTGCGCAACCAGACGGCCGGAATGGACGTGGCCAAAGCTATTTTCCCGAACGCGAACCGGATCACGGTTGCGGGTTCGAGCGCGGGCGGTGTGGGCGTCGCGGGCTTTGCTCCCTTCCTGGCCCGATTTATATACGGGAACTTTGCCCATCTCACGGTCTTCAACGACGCGGGTCCGGTGGCGATCAACTTGGACGCGGTGGGCGACATCGCGGCGCGCCAGGCCGACTGGCAGTTCGATCAGTTCTATCCCGCGAGCTGCACCGATTGCGATGCCTTTGGCCAATCCACTGCGATAATCAAATGGCGGCTCGACAACGACTCCACCATACGGGAGGCGTTCTACGAGACCGATGGGGATGCGACCAATCGCTTTTTCCTGGATCTGCTCCCACCCAATGGGACCCAGCTGGACTATCGCGATCTGATTCTCGCCGAGCATGGTCTGCTCAACGCCGCTCACCCGTTTCGCTACAAGCGGTTCATCGTTAGTGGCGACAATTCGCACACTGCTCTCCAATCGCCGTTGTTTTACACACAGGAAGTAGAGGGGGTGGCGTTGAACGAGTGGGCGTGGGATTTCCTTGTGCCGACGCCGTTCTGGGTCGACCTCGTGGAAGACTTCATCCCGGCTCCTTTCTAGTCGCTCGCTCGCGGGCCCTGGTTTCGCGACGTTTTCAAGAACCGCTGGCGCCGCTCGAAAGGGGGACAAATTTGGCTTGCCGCAAGTCTCGTTGCCGGACGAGTACTTAGTGATGGTGTGATTTTTCCCATCGAGGATGGGAGGTGGATAGAGATTTCAAGCCGCCATTATCGTACTACCGCTACGTTGACTTGCGACAAGTCTCCGTCGGATGACGCACGTCAGTTGCGTCTCGGGCTAGCCAGTCCTCGTGGGCTCGGTCACTGCTGCCGCGATATCGTTGAGGCCCCCGATTCTGTCGTTTGGCGACCCGACCCGACGCTGAGGTGTACGTCGGCAAATTGATCTGGACAACGGACGCCTTCTGCTAAGAGACAGCTTGTGGTTTTTGACCAGGCCGCCTGCTTGGCCAGGTACTCCTTATTCTTCCGTTCCATCGTTATCTTCGATCGTTCGCTCAGCGCTTCGTACCGCCGCCCGAAGTAGACATCCGCCTGTGTGACGTTGTCCGGCGACTCGTGATATCGCACGTTGTTGTAGTAGACGACGAAGTCCTTGAGGGCTGCCTCGAGTTCTGACGGGAAGTAGTAGTGCTGAAGCTTCACCACGTTCTTCATCGGCAGTAGGAAGAATTAGCCCCGTGTTCAGCTGTCAACCCAAAATAGAAATGTCGGGTTCTCTGCAAAGTAGAAATGTCGGGTCGTTGTGATCGGCCCAGTTCTCCGGGTGGGGCGGAGCCCCGACTGGAGAACTCGGCCGAAGGCCGTTCGGACTTCCCGAGCTGGAGTTTCTTCACTAGAATCAGATAGTTGCCGCAACAGTTTGGTTGACGCCGCCCCACCGCTTCAGCCGGACAAGTTCGGCTCGCTTGCACTGTGTCAATTGTCCTCCCCAAGAGAGTCGCTTGATGTCGGATTTGCTCTGCGAGATAGCAAGGAGAATCGAGAGCCAGCCGTGGAATCGACCCGGGGCTGACAAGACATGGGTGCTCAACGCGATGTCGACGCAGCAGCAATTCCAGAAGGAAGTCGGCAAGGCCAATCGTGTCCGAGCCCGTTAGTGGTTTCGCCCACGCACTCGCCGCACTCGGCCAGGAAGGCGTCGAGTTCGTCATCGTTGGCGTAGGCGGAATCAACTTCTATGCACGGACGCCCGCTGAGGCCTACGCGACGCTCGATGTCGACGTCTTGCTCGCGCCCGCGGTCGAGAATCTGGAGCGAGCCCTCTCCGTACTATCGCGACTTGGTTACGCGTTCGAGGCCGGCGGCGAACCGTTCGTCGATCTCGAAGACGCTTTGGTGCTTCGCCGGATCATCGAAAACGGGGCCAGTCTGAGTGCAATCCATCCCGAAGCCAGCGAACTCGATCTTCTGACTTCGATTTCGGGATTCGATTACGCGGATCTCTCGGAGGATGCGACAACCTTCGAGGTTTCCGGCGCGCCAGTGCGTGTAGGCCGGCTCGAAAAGCTGCTGCGGTCGAAAGAGGCGAGCGGCCGGCCAAAAGACATTGAGTTCCTACGAGCATTTCAGGCTAGATCCGCTGAAGAAGACTGAAGGTTCTGTCGATGTCGACGCCGATCAGCTCGAGAAGTCTTTCACGACGGGTTTGCTGCGTGGCTTCTTCCGGCTTGGTTGCGGCGAGCAGGTCGCGGCAGCGCTCGATCTTCTCTTTTCGATTTCGGTTGGCAAGCAGTCCGTAGTGCCGGATCCGCACGAAGCCCCTGGGCAGGACGTGGAGCAGGAAGCGACGGATGAACTCGAGGATGTCGAGGTACATGACCTTCTGTTTGTTTCCGTCGGCGGAGTCGCGGTATCGGAATGCTACGCGGTTCTGCTGGATGCTCAGGATACGATGGTTCGAGATCGCGATGCGATGCGTGTAGGCGCCGAGATAGGCGAGGACGCGTTCGGGTCCTGCGAACGGGGGCTTCGCGTAGACGACCCAGTCGCAACTGCGAAGCTTCTTGCTGAGCATTGGAACGGAAGTGTCGTCGCCGAGCTTTCCGCTCTCGAAGTCGCGCATGAGGCCGTCGAGGAATTTGGCGCGGAACACCTTGGACAGCGCGCGAACAGGAAACAGAAAACCCTTGTGACGCGGCGTAAGGAAGCTCTCTTGATCCGAGGACAAGGCGCCTCCGGTCACGACACAATGCAGATGGGGATGGAGCGAGAGGTTCTGTGCCCAGGTGTGGAGGATCGCGGTGACCCCGAGTGTTCCGCCTAACTTGTTCGACGTCTTACCCGAGAAGTGACGAGGATCGCGAGCAAAGGTGGCGAGTGTTTCAGTCGCCGCTCGGAAGAGCAGATCGTAAATGACCCGAGGCCGATAGAGCGCCAGCGAACAAAGCTCGTGGGACAAGGTGAAGACGACGTGGAAGTATTCAACCGGGAGCAGGTCGGCACGTCGCGCCTCGGTCCAGTCGGCCTGAGCCAGCGACTGACACTTGGGACAGTGTCGGTTGCGGCAAGAGTGATAGACGGCGCGCCAGTTCCCGCAACGGTCACAGGCTTCGAGATGTCCGCCGAGGGCGGCCGTTCGGCATTCGCTCAGCGCGCGGATCACCTTGTGTTGGAAGGGACTCAGCCGATGGGTCGCCGCATAACGCAGCCCATGACGACGCAAGAGGTCGCCGAGTTCAGGCGATGACCGCGCTCCGTTCAGATGAGTCCCGATCGGAGTCAAAGACTCCGCGGGTGCACACACGACGGTTTACTTCGAAGAGTCGACCCGGAAGTCGAGTAAGTCAGGGCAAGCCCGCGCAGCGTGATAGGCCGGTTCGACGAGATGGAGATAACGCGTGGTCGAGCGGATCGAGTTATGCCCGAGGAGTCGTTGCAGGGTATGGAGATCGACTCCGGCCTCGAGCAGGTGCGTGGCAAAGCTGTGGCGCAGCATGTGGATGCCGCCGGGTTTGTCGATCTTGGCGCGGCGCTTGGCTTTGGCGAAGGCCTCCTTAATGCCGGTGGGGCGGACAGGACTCCGTCCGTCACGACCCGGGAAGAGGAACAACTGGCCTGGCCGTGTTCGTCGCCAGTAATCGCGCAGCGCTTCAAGGAGATGCGGTGAGAGAAGGGTCTGCCGATCCTTCGCACCCTTGCCTTGTTCGACGCGGATCAACATGCGACTCGAGTCGATGTCGGTCGGCCTCAGCCTAACAACTTCGCTGACACGGAGCCCGGCCGAGTAGGTCGTCAGAAAGAGTGCCCGATGCTTGAGAAACGAGGTGCTCGCAAGAAGTCGAGCGACTTCATCTCGGCTGAGCACGTGCGGGAGCTTGCTAGGCTGACGGGCCATCGGCACATCGAAGTCGGTCTGGGGTCGTCCGAGCGTTCTGTGATAGAGGAAACGCAAGGCCACAGATACGACGTTGCAGGTGCTGGTCGCGCGCTTCTCGTGAAGATGGAGATAGAGAAGGTACGCCTTGAGTTCTTCGTTTGAGATCTGGTCTGGCGAGCGATTGTAGTGGCGCGCGAACTTCGTCACGGCCTGCAAATAGGCTCGCTGCGTGCTGGGCGCCATGCCTCGCAGGACCATGTCCTGGATCATCTGTTCGCGGAGCTTTGTCATGGGGGGACCTCCGGGATCACGCAGAAGCGCGTCCTCTTGCGTGCGCGGAATGACGCACGTGGAGGTCATGGTGAAGGAAGGACGAAAATGATCGGGCAGAGTGCGACGTGCTGGCCGCAGGGGCCACGAGGAGGCGGCAAGCGCACCGAACAGCT
>JAQBEG010000748.1:0-3476 GCA_032123985.1 Deltaproteobacteria bacterium | reverse complement strand
GGATCCCACCGTCCTCGTACGCGGTTCGGAGCGCCGCTTCGTCCTGCCCCGGGAACCATCCGAACACTTCCGGTTCCTGGCCGAGCGCAAGCTGCGCGCGGACCATGTACAGGCGTGCCAGGGGAATGTCGGGATACAGCTTCAGGGCCTTGCCGAGCCACTCTCTTGCCCGAATGAATTCGCCCCTATAGAAATGATCTCGGCCGACCTCCCGATTCATGATGGGCGACAAGGGATCGAGTTCCAGAGCCGCGTTCATCTGGATCTGCGCGTCGTCGCTCCGGCCGATCGTCCGCAGGAATATTGCGTAGAAGAGATGCGCGTTGGCATAGGCGGGATCGAGCCGAAGCGCTTCGCGAAATTCGATTTCGGCCTCACGCCAGCGCCATTGCGTCATCTGGGCGTATCCGAGAGAAGCGTGTGCTTCGCCACTGTTCGCGTCGATCGCGAGTGCGCGTCGCGCCGCGGCCTCGGCTTTGGCGGTTGAAGCGATGTCTTCCTCGTAGGCGTAGATGAACGCGAGATTGTGGGCGTCCGCCAGTCCTACGTAGGCCAACTGGAAGTTCGGGTCGATCTCGAGCGCGCGCTCGAAGTACCTGACGGCTTCCCGGAGATTCTCCCTGGTGCGACGACTCAGGAAGTACCGCCCCGTCAGGTACAACTCGTAGGCGCGGACGTCGCCCGTCGTGGCCCTGACGAGCGGTTCCGTGCCGACGAGGCGGACCTTCAACGCATCGACCGTGGCGCGCGCGATCTCCTCCTGGATAGCGAACACATCGTCGAGCCTGCGGTCGAAGCTATCGGACCAGAGTTCGAAGCCATCC
The DNA here is from genome assembly GCA_032123985.1 of Deltaproteobacteria bacterium. Taxonomy (GTDB): domain Bacteria; phylum Myxococcota_A; class UBA9160; order UBA9160; family UBA4427; genus UBA4427. Next base: position 2,652 of record JAQBEG010000748.1, on the reverse strand, counting down.
GCCACACGGATGAGCTGGGCCGTGATGCGAAGCCTGTCACCTGATTTGCGAACGCTGCCTTCGACCACGGCGCCGACACCGAGTTGCTCTCCGATCTCCTGGATGCTGTCGTTCCTGCCCTTGAAGGCGAACGCCGAGGTCCGTGCCGTGACGCGCAGCTCCTCGACTTTCGAGAGGCCGCCCATGATTTCCTCGGCGATCCCATCGCCGAAATACTCCTGGTCGTGCGCCGGACTCATGTCCGCGAAGGACAGGACCGCGATGGAGCGGATGGGCGGCGCCTCTTCGGGCGAGATCTCGATTTTCGGCCCGAATAGCGCCAGGCCGAGTGCCAGCACCAGAACCCCGATAATCGCGAAGTCGATCCGTCGGTGGCCTCGAAGCCGGGCGACCGTTTGCTCTGGGTCGTCCGGAGTGCGGACCACACCCTCTGCGGTCCAGTCGAAGAGCCAGCCCACGACCAGCGCGACGGGGAAGCCGAGCGCAACAGCGATGATCAAGAGCCGCAGCGAGCCGTCGGGAAGACCCAGCGCGTCGAAGGTGGTCTCGCCGATCTGGATCAGGAGCCAGCCCGCCACCGCGTACATCGCGGCCACGCGGAAGACATTGCGGCGCCTCAGCTCGTCGAAGAGGCTGGGCTTCGAGTCGTTCATTCACTCTTCCCCGAGTCAGGGCGATCGGCGTCGAGTTCCTCGAAGCGGGCGAGGGCGAGTTCGAGGTCTTCGATTTCGAAAACATCGATCGCGACGATTCGTTCGGCGCGGTAGTGGAAGAGCCGCACGAGCACGGACTCGAACTCGCCACCTTCCGTATTCGTACCCCAGACCAGGCCGACACTGACGCGGCCGAAGGGTGCCACGGCGACGTGGTACAGATCGTCGATCCGCACGTCGGGGCCCAACTCGTAGAGCGCAACGACCGATGCGATCCATGCTTCGGCGCCCTCGAGACGCCCGATTCCCGTACGACGGTGATCTTCGACGACGAGGTTGTCCGGTAGAACGGCTCGGATGCGGCCGAGGTCGTGATCGTTGAGAGCGCGCGCCAGCTCGATCGCCGAAGAAGGCATGCCTTCGGCACCGCTCTCGATATAGCGCTCGAAGAGTTCAGCACTCGCGGCCGCGCGATCCTCGGCGTCGAAGAGTACGAGCGCGCGGAGTTTGCCGGTCCTATCGACGTCGACGAGGCGAAGGCCCTCTATCTCGAAGGGCCCGTCGCCCGGTGCCTCACGCCAGACGACTCGATCGAGCGCGAGTCGATCACCCGCGGTGGCGACGGGCTGCGTATCGACGCGGGCACCGGTTTCCGCCCAAAGGAACTGGAGCGCCCGCAGCCATTCTTCGGTACCGCCTCGGACGAGCGATCGTCGTTTCCGGTCATCGAAGCAGAAGTCCTCGGTCACGAGTTCGCGAATTGCTTCGAAATCACCGGAAACGCGGATCCGATGGATCTCTTGAATTGCGCGCGTCGCCGCGTTTGGCGGGATATGCAGTGGGTCGGGCCACAATTCTTCGAAACGCGCGAGGGCGATATCGAGATTTTTGTCGTCCCACAGATCCATCTGAATCTGCTGGCCCTGCTCATTCACCTCCACCACTAAAACCTGCGGGATCTCGTACGCGCCCCCGTCGCGCGTTCCCCGCCATTCGAATTGCACGAGGGCGCCGAACTCACAGGTGCGAAGGTGATTCACCCGAAACTGCGTGTCCGCAGCGATCTCGACCAGCGCTTCGAGCGTGGGCACCCACGCGCCCTGGCCGCGTAGCGTTCCCCATCCGACGAGTCGATGATTCACGGCAACTTGATCGGGCGCACCGAGAGTCGCCATCGCTTCCCAATCACGACTGTGGAACCCGCGTTGAAAGTCAGCGACCCAAGCCGAGGCACGCGGGTGTAGCGCACCTTCACCCGCCGTCCAGCGCGCATCGAGTTCCGCGTAGGCGGCATCGAGGTCGTCCGGATCGAACGTGACGACCGCCACGTGGTCGCCGTGCTCGTCGACTTCGATGACGAGCAGCCAGTCGATCTCGCTCGGGCCGACGTCTCCTTCCGCGCCTTGCCAGAGCATCAACACGATCGCGAGTTGCTCGCCTCGAGTCGCGAGCACCGAATACGTGGGTCGCGCAGTGGTCATTTCGAGGATTTGTCGATTCGCATCGAGCCATGTCTCGCGATCGACTTCAATCTGCATCAGAACGCGGCGGTCGAAGTTGCGGAACTGTGGTGCGAAGAGTGAGCCGAAACGCTCCAGATCACGGACTTCGAACGCCGCAGCTGCACGCTCGACCACCCGCGTCGCGGCGTTCGCGAAGGGCACTGGCAGCGTGACTGCGCGAAGTGGGGCGCGCGCGGGATCGGGGCGAAGCTCCTCGAAGCGGGCGAGGGCTTCGTCGAGCGCGTCGAGTTCGAACATTTCGACGCGCGTGAAGCTGCCCTCCGCGACGACGATGAGATAGAGGTACTCGCTCTCGAACTCGCCGCCGCCGTCCGGAACGGTTCCGGTGCGACGTAGGGCGGTGAGTCCACCGTAATGATCGAAAGCCAGCCAACCCCAGCCCATCTCAGCGTGTGTGACCGGTGCGATTTCCCAGAGTGCAACGATGCTCGCCGTGTAGGCTTCCGGCCCGTCGATACGGCCCATGCCCGCAAGCC
>JAQBEG010000747.1:0-2563 GCA_032123985.1 Deltaproteobacteria bacterium | reverse complement strand
GTGGATTCATCGACCTCCTGGCCGTCGTCATCATGTCGGCATTGCTCTGGATCGTTTGCTCGACATATGGAGGTCGCCGGGTTACCCACGCCGAAGGCTGGCTCCTCGTCGCAATCTACGTCGCATACATGGTGGGACGGGCCAGCGCATTCATCTAACGCCACGCAAACGACGGGCGTTCGATGAAGCCAACCTCGATGTCTTCCCGATAGCTGATTCTGCGGATCAAATCTGGACTAATCTCACACAATGGTACGAAAGCGCGGAGCGTTCAGTTTTCGAATGATCTCTGCCATCACGAGGAGAGATGAACTCCAATGGATCTGACTTTTCTTGGCGCCGCCGGAACCGTAACCGGCTCGAAATTCGTCGTCGAAGCGGATGCGACGCGAATTCTCATCGATTGCGGTCTCTACCAGGGTGTGAAGAACCTTCGGCTCCGTAACTGGGCCCCGTTACCGATCGAACCCGACAAGATCGACGCCGTCGTGCTCACGCACGCACATATCGATCACTCCGGATACCTACCCAAATTCGTTGTGGACGGATTCAGTGGACCCGTTTACGCATCCCCGCCAACCGCCGCCCTGGCGCGCATTCTGCTACCCGATTCGGGACGTCTGCATGAAGAAGACGCTGCATATGCCAACCGGAAAGGCTTCTCGAAGCATCGCCTTGCCCTTCCACTCTTCAGCGAAGCCGATGCGTACGCCGCCCTCGAGCATCTCGAGCCCCTCAACTTCGGCAAGAAGCACAGGATTGGCGATTTCGAAGTTTCGCTATCGCCTGCCGGCCACATCCTCGGAGCTGCGAGCGTCACAGTGACACACGCGTCGAAGTCGCTGCTCTTCTCTGGCGACCTCGGGCGCGAGGATGACCTGCTCATGCTTCCGCCGGACCGCCCCGGTTCGCCAGACTGGATCGTCATCGAGTCGACCTACGGAAATCGCCTTCATTCACCGCTCGATCCCTTCGAGCAGGTCGCCGAGATCATGAAGCGAACGTTCCAAAGGGGCGGAACGCTCCTGATTCCCTCGTTCGCGGTGGGCCGCGCACAGAACCTCTTGTACTGCCTTTACGAAATCTTCCGGCGGAAACTGGCGCCGATCGTTCCGGTATTCTTGAACAGTCCCATGGCGACCAGCGCGACGGAGCTCTACCGACGGTTTCACGAATATCACCGGCTCACGCACGATCATTGTCAAGATGTCTGCGAAGTCGCTCAATTCGTGGGATCGCCAGAGGAATCAAAGCAGCTCGACCGACGCCGAGGACCCATGGTCATCATCTCCGCGAGCGGCATGGCGACTGGCGGACGCGTGCTTCACCACTTGAAGACACTGGCGCCCGATGCTCGCAACACGATCCTCCTACCCGGCTTCCAGGCATCCGGCACACGCGGCGACGCGCTCGCGCATGGCAGTCCCGAGATCAAGATTCACGGCTCCTATGTGCCAGTCAATGCCGAAGTCATCCAGCTCGATGGCTTCTCGGCCCATGCCGATCAACGCGGCCTGCTCGATTGGCTCGGAGGCTGCAAGCGGCCGCCCAACCAAATCTTCGTGGTTCACGGCGAGCCCTCGGCTGCGGACGTTCTGCGACGCAAGATCGAAGAGGAAATCGGATGCGAAGTGCACGCGCCCGTTTACGAGGAGCGAGTGACCCTTGAATAGGGCCGCCTGCCTCGTGTGCCCTTTATGTTCCAGAAGTACAGGAAGTGTTATGAGCCCCTGGATGACCGCCCCTTTTATGACTGGCTACACGAGAACCACGCCGTCGAGGCTCACCCCTCCGACCACACGAGCGACCCCTATCAAGCCGTACAGAACGATCGACTCATCGCTCGCGATCAACTCGGCGATCTCGGTCGACCTCACTGGACAGGTGAATGCCGATTCGATTGGTTCACGGATCTACTCGGGAGTCGGTGGCCAGGTGGATTTCATACGGGCCGCCAGCATCTCCAAAGACGGGCGCGCGATCATCGCGATGCCCTCGACCGCGCCAGACGGCATGATTTCACGGTTGGTCCCGCGACTCGCCGAGGGTGCGGGCGTCGTGACCTCGAGGGCGGATGTCGACACCATCATAACCGAACATGGCGTCGCCGAGCTCTACGGGAAGAGTGTCGGCGAACGAATCGAGGCCTTGATCGCGATCGCGGATCCGCGAAGAACTGATCAACGAGGCGAAAAAAGAACTCTTCTACTCACATCTCACATCGGGTGATCGCGCATCAGCGTTCGATGGATTGAACCCTTCGCCCGACACGGTCAGAGCTCGACCACGGCCCCGTCGAGCGGGCACGCGATTGAATCCACTCGCGCTCGCCGCGTCGGCGGTCCATCAGAGGTACATCCCCATCCCTTCGCCCGGTTTGATGGGCGGCGCAACCTCGGCCGCCTGGCCCGCCAGGACTTCCTGGTATGTGACGCCGCCGAACATCTGCTTGAGGCGATCGTCCCAGGCGTCCGCCGTCGAGGCGACCACATCGATCGCGAAGCGAAGCTCTTCTTCCCGGAAATGTTCTCCGAGCAGGGTTTCGTCGAACCAGATCGAGTGG
>JAQBEG010000746.1:0-19185 GCA_032123985.1 Deltaproteobacteria bacterium | reverse complement strand
CAAGCGGCCGAAATGTTTCAACTCGTGGGCAACCGGGAACGGGCGGGCGAGTCATACGCTAAGGCCGGTCGATTCACCGAGGCCGCGGAATGTTTCGCGCTGGTCGGAAATCCAGTGCGCGAGGCCGAACTACTCGAAAAGGCAGGTGACTTCCTACGTTCCGGCGAGATCTATCATCAGGAGGGATTGGACGAGGAGGCGATCTCAGCCCTCCAGAAGGTGCCACAGGAAGACGACGACTTCGGTCGTGCTGCCGCCGTTCTCGGTGACATTTTTGCCCTTCGAGGACAGCTCTCCCTGGCCGTGACCAAGCTTCAGCAAGCAATCGGAGATACGGAACTCACCCGCGAGAGTGTCGATGGCTACTATAAACTCGCAACGATCTACCAGGAAGACGACAAGCCTCGCGAGTCCGTCGAGATCTTCGAAAAAATCATGGCCTTCGATTACCACTATCGCGATGTCGAAGCGCGTCTCGCTGAAACACGCGCGGTTCAAGCAGAAGAAGAACCCCTCGCGGTCAAGACTCATAGTGGGGCAGAAACATACGCGGATGGAGCGGGCGTCGGTGAATCCGCTGATGGAGATCGTTACCAGATCGTCGGTGAACTCGGACGTGGGGGCATGGGCATCGTCTACAAAGCCCAGGACACCGTCCTCGACCGACTCGTTGCTTTCAAAGTTCTTCCCCAGGCGCTCACGGAGAATCCCCAGGCGATCGCCAACTTCATGCGCGAAGCACAGGCCGCCGCGAAGCTGAACCATCCCAATATCGTCACGGTCTATGACAAGGGCGAACAACAGGGTCGCTACTACATTGCGATGGAATACGTCGAGGGTACAACCATCAAGGAAATCCTTCGTCGACGTGGCGTGATCTCCCCGTCAGGGATCCTGCACGTACTCATGCAGATCAGCGAGGCGTTGGCCTACGCACACGAGAAAAAGATCGTGCACCGTGACATCAAGCCGGCGAACGCCATGTGGACGCGCGACAAGAAAGTCAAGCTCATGGACTTCGGACTCGCGAAGGTCGTAGAGGAAGCGCGCAATCACACGACGGTAGTCGCTGGTACTCCCTACTACATGAGTCCAGAGCAAACACTCGGGAAGAACATCGATCACCGCACGGACATCTATTCGCTCGGCGTTGCGATCTTCGAAATGGCGACCGGGACGGTTCCTTTCAAAGAAGGCAACATCCCCTATCACCACGTTCACACGGCGCCTCCGAAGATTCGCGAGCTTCGCCCCGATCTGCCATCGACACTTTCGGACATCGTCGAACGATGTCTCGAGAAAGACCCGGGCAATCGCTACCAATCGGCCAGCGAAATCCTTGATGAGGTTCGCACGTCATTGACAGGCTCCATGATGGCCAGGAAGACCGATTCCTGATATCGACGGATTCGCGCCCTTGGATTCATGCCCGGCCCGGCCGCGCACGCTACTCTGGCCCCGGCAAAATTGCCTAAGGAGGTCGAGTGGAACAATCGACGGTCGTGCGAAGGGTCGCCTTGTGCGGGATCGGTCTGCATAGCGGTGAAGAGGTGGAGATCGCCCTTTGCCCCGCTGACGCGGGATCCGGGATCGTGTTCGTGTCGCTCGGCGCCGGCGGAGGGCGTGGCGACGTAGAGATTCCTGCACGGCCCGATGCCTTGCTCTCGAGCGCGCGAGCGACGACGCTTGCCGCGCCCCGCAGTCGCCAGGGAGGCGACCTTCTGGACGGCGATCTGAGCGGCGATAGCGCACGGGTCTCCACCGTAGAGCACCTGCTGGCCACGCTCTATGCGCTCGGAATCGACAATGCCCGCGTGGAAGTCACTGGATCGGAGATTCCCGCGCTGGACGGCAGTGCCGCGCCCTTTCTCGATTGGGTCCGGCTGGCCGGAAGAGAGACGCAGAGCGCCGCGAGGCTTGCGTTCGCGATCGCCGAGCCCCTCGAGATCCGCGATGGAGATCGCTGGATTCGAATCGAACCAGCCGAGTGTCTGCGAATCTCTTATGCGATCGATTTCGAGCATCCCTGCATCGGTCGACAGCGTCTCGATATCTCATGCGTCGACGAAAAAACCTACGAACGAGAACTCGCGGCGGCGCGTACGTTTGGTTTCGCCAACGAAGTACAGGCTCTGCGCGACGCCGGACTCGCACTTGGTGGAAGCTTCGACAATACGATCGTCCTCGACGAGACGCGGATCCTCAACGCGGAGGGCCTTCGTTGGCCCGACGAATTCGTCCGTCACAAGATCGTCGATCTCGTGGGAGATCTCTCCCTTCTGGGTGCATCTCTTCATGCTCACGTGCAGGTCGAAAAAGGCGGCCATCGACTTCACCATCGACTGATCCGCGCGCTCCTCGATCGGCCGGAGATACTTGTGCCAGTTGGCCAAGCGCGGGTAGGAGAGCCGGAGTCAGAGCGAGATTCTTTACAGGCGGCGACCACTCGGGCTTGAGGTCAGGGCGCTCGTTCTATGCGGCAAAATCGTTCAGCTCGCGAGCGAGCGCAGCGGTCTTCGACGGATCGCTGAACTGAAGGCCTACTCCGGGCGTGCGCAGGTTGCCGTTCGGTTCCTGTTTTGCTGCATGATACCAGGTGACTCGCGCCTCTAGTTCGTGTAACTGTTCGCCCCCCGGAATTCTGAATCGAAGCTTGACGATATCTCCGCGCTTCATGACGAGTTCGGTCTGTAGAAACATTCCGCCCGCGCCAAGGGTGGTGGCGTAATCGCAGTGAATTCCACCGTGTGCCTGATAGTCGACGAGGATGCGCACTGTCGTGCGGCGATGCTTGCGCGTGTTATCCGGTGTGCGTTGACTCATTGTATGATTGCCTCCTGGAGCCTCTCTGCCTAGCGTCGGTGTTCCAGTTTTTTGCATAGCGCTCTGGTAATTCGGGACAGTAGGCGACGCGCCGGTTCAGAGGTAGACGCGAGAGTTGCGATCTCGGCGCCCTCGAAGATCGGAGTGGACGAAATTTCGCTATCCAGCAAGAGGAGCGCGCGCAGGACCGATCGTAAATCGCCGCCATTCCGATCGATGGCCTGGGCTGCGGCCATTACGCGGAGTTCGATGCCCCAGGTCTCGTGATCATAGGCCTCGATTTCGGCGATCGTGGTTTCCTCGACGATGCGCTTGACTTTTCGTCGCGTCCATCGGCCGACGGTGCGATCGAGTTCGTCGCGGTAGCGAGTTGCTCCTCCGTTTCCATCGGGATCGAGGAAGAGGGCGGCGATTTCGGAAAAGAGCGAGGCGCGTTCGGCACACGCGAGGCCAGATAAACCGGGCGCGGTTAATTCATTTTCGATCTGGATGATCTGATCGATTGCTTCGGCGACCTCGGGGTCGTCGCATTCTGGGATGGAGACTTCTACACCAGAGAGAACGCTGCTGAGCTCCTCGCGCAGCTGATGTGCGATATGTCTTAGTCGTTCGGACTCGGGATCGGCCATCGGCGGTCCCGGATTGATCTGCATTCGGAGTCGATTCCCGGCTGCGCTGGCTTCCTGGGGAGAAGCCTCTCCCAATGCTCGAAGCACGGCCAGAGCGATCTCTGCTGTATCGGCCTGGTCGCGTTGTTCGGCGATTCGTGCGAGCGCGCGTAGCGAGGTCGTCGTCGTGGGTGAGGCATCGAGAATTTCGCGGTGAAGTACCAGCGCCTCACGCCATCGATCCATCGAATGAAGCAGGAGTCCTGAAAGAGCCGTTCGTGCGACGCCGAGCTCCGGTTGCAGCTCGAGTGCTCGCTCGTAGATCGTGATCGCGTCGTCGAATTTTTCGAGTGGGCCGGATAGGAGTCGGCCGCGTTCGAGATGGACGTGGGCGAGTGACGGACTGTCCGCGTCCGGATGTGCGTCGATGAATCGCGCGAGTATGCCGTCGGCCTCGACCCAATCGCCGCTCATGCGGATCAGTCTGGACCCGGCAAGCGCGGCCTCGGTGCAGCGTGAGTCCCAACGAGCGGCGTCGGCATAACACGCGATTGCGTTTTCACGATCGCCCGCGAGTTCGGCGAGTTTCGCGGCGCGAAGCGAGATCCAAGCAGAGAGCGGACTCGCCTCGATAGCCTCGAGCGCGGTATTGCAGATGCGGCGTGCTTCGAGATCACCTTCCCGCTCGGTGACGAGCTGGCAGAGCAGAACCCAGGCCGATGCCAATTGCGGATCGGCGCTGGTCGCTGCGTCGAGACAACGCCGAGCGCGGCCGAAATCCTCGAGGGCCAACGCGTGCTCGGCTGCACGAAACGAAGCGACGGCCTTGATTGCCCGTTCTGACGATGAGTTTGCCCAACGCTCGAGTGCGGCCATCGCTTCCGCAGGCCTCGCCGCGCGTTCATGTGTTCGAACCAGGCCCTCGTGCGCATCCTCGACGGACGGGTCGATTCCGATCGCTTCTTCGTATTGGGCCCAAGCGGCATCGAGAAGATCTTCGGCTTCGAGACCACGTGCGATCATCGCATGATGTCGGCCGCGCAGCGGATTCGGTCCAGCGAGCTCGAGTCGGTGTTCGAGTGGTGCGCGTGCTGAGCGGAAATCTCCGTCCTGGTAATGGGCTTCTGCCTTGCCTTCGAGCGCGTCGGTCTGATCCGCGTCGATTTCGAGGGCAATCTCGAAGAGTCGGCGGCTCGCGTCGCGTTTATCGAGCGTGCGGGCCGCGTTTCCGCCGAGGAGCGCGATCTCCAATCGAATGTCGGCCTCGAGGCTCTCGGGCGTGCTGAGTTCGAGCGCGATTTCCGCCTCGCGGACTGTCTGCTCGAGCCGCTCCTGCTGGCTTGCTATGCGAGTCAGTGCGACGTGAAGGGATGCTGCGGCGGGGTCGAGTACCGCGGCTCGCGTGAGCAATGCATTGGCGCGCTCGAGGTCGGAAGATTCGATGCTTGCGGCGGCCTCGGCAAGGCAGGTCACCGCCCGCTGAGGCTCTGCGCAGCCAGCCGCTCGTTCAAAAGCGTATGCTGCCTTTTCATTCTCGTCCGCCGCGCGTTCGAGTTCAGCGAGCAGAAACCAGGCGTCACTGTGTTCGGGCGCAACGGTCGTCGCGCGTTCCGCGCGTGCCCGGGCCTGCTTAAATCGGTTTTCTGCCCTGTTCTGCCGTGCGAGTTCGAGATGGTCCGTGACCTCAGCAGCGGAATCTTCGCGATCACACCAGCGACCGAAGGTCTCCGAGAATCCATTTGCATCGCCTGCGGCTTCGTAGAGTCGGGCCAGGCAGAGTTCATCCGCCGGGGAGAGCCGCTCGATGTGAGCCGCCCTGGTCAATGCATCGATCGCCTCGTCGGTCGCGTCGCCCCGCGCGATGAACAATTCGGCAAGCCGCAACCAGATCTCGAATCGACGCGATCGTTCGGCGGGGTCGTCGCCCAGCAGTTCGAGTTCGCGCTGATAAAGTGGGGCCACTTCCGCTTGCAACGAGCACGATTCCTTGACGCGCGTCAGGGAGCGAAGCGCCGTGAGATCGTCTGGATCTAGATCGAGAGCAAGCCCGTATCCAGCGGCCGCACGCTCGCCGGAGGCGAGCCGAAGCCAACAAACATCGCCGAGTTTTCGTGCGATCGTCGTGCGCTGACGACGGTCGAGCTTCGATTCCTCTGCGTACTCCGACTCGAGGGCGTCGGTCAGGCCATCCCAATCTCGAAGTCGCTCGCAACAGCGACGTCGACCGCGGATCGCGTCGAGGCGATGGTTTGGATCGGACTCGGCCTGTCGAAAGGCAGCGACCGCGCCGGGGAGGTCGACGAGCTTCTCTTCACGCAGCAAGGCGAGTTCTAGCCATTCGGCAGCGCTGCCAGTCCCGGTGTCGAGATGTTTTGTGAGATTGGTGACGAGTTCTGAAACTCGGCCCGTTCGCCGTAGGAGCGAACGCAGCTGGTCCTGCACGGGACGCGTTGTGGCGTCCTCGTCGGTGCCGAGCGCGCGAAGATGTTCGATCGCGCAGTCTGGATGCCCGAGGTCGGCGTCGTAGGTGTGGGCGAGTTCCTCGTGTAGGAATCGTAGATATTCGGCCGGCGTGCTTCGGCGAATATCGGGATCGGATTCAATCAGCTCGAGCTCGCGCTCGGCGACCTCCGCCCATGCGTCATGACGGGCGCTCGCCCGAAGAGCAGAATCGAGCGCACCAAGGTGTACCAATTCCTCTCTAACGTCACCACGCGTCGCGGCCACGTTCGCCTTTAGATGTGGAATCGCGAGTTCGGGCTTCGACAGGTCGACGCAGTAGAGAGTCGCGAGCGCTTGACGAAGAGCAATGGCTTGTTCGATGTCCCGTGCAGTATCGAGCTCGCAGATCCGCGATTCCAGAATGGCCGCCCGCTCGAAGGGCCGCTGCATCGTGGCGTATAGGCGATCGAGTTCGTCGAGAATTACGGCCTTGTCCGACGCGAGTTCCAGTGCGTTTTGATATGCGAAGATTGCACGGCCTGGTGCGTTCAGCTCGCGATCGAGCAGCTGTGCGCGTTGAATATGCAGGTCGCGCTGATGCGATCGATCCGGCCGGAGTGTGAGTTCCTCATCGTGTGCGCGAAGCGCTGCCTCGAATCGGCCGGCGCGACGATGGACTTCAGCCAGTCTGACGAGCAACTCTGGATCTTCGGGTCGTTCGGCTCGCAGTCGGGCAAGCCAGGGAAGGGAGGCATCGGGATTGATGCGTGATAAAGCGATCTCTGCGGCTTCCTCGAGGAGTTCGACGCGTTGATCGGCCTTGGCTTCAGAAGCCTCCAGAAAGAGGCAATCGAGCACTGCCGGCCAGCGGTGCAGCTTTTCGAGTTCTCGACGCAATCGAAGGCGCGCACTTTGATTGCGTCGATCGAGGGAAAGCGCTTCGCGGAGATTGGTGACGGCTTGTTCGGGGCGAGCAAGTCCGTCGGCCAGGAGCACGCCGCGGCGTTCCAGGATCATCGATCGTTCCACATTGGGTAGCGGCATGTCGAGGGCGCGATCGAGGAGCCCGAGAATTCGATTGGGCTCGCCGATTTGGTCGGCAAGGCTGAGTGCTCGATCGAAGGCATCTCGATGCTGAGGCTGTGACTCGAGAATCCATTCGAGGTGTGCGAGCGCTTCGAGGGGCTCGTCGCGAGCCTCGGCATGAAGACGAGCAAGGCGCATTCGCAGCTGAATGACTTCCTCTATTGTTGCGTAGGGCAATCGCTTTTCGAGCAGTTCGGTGAGCGGATCGGTTTCGCCGAGCTTTTCGTAGAGATCGATCAACGCATCTTCGATTTCGCGATCATCCGGCGACATCGAGAGCGCCGCACGATAGGCCACAGCCGCGTCGTCGAACTGCCCGTTGAGACGCTCGCTGGCGCCGAGGCGGAGCCGCCATCGCAGTTCGTCCAGGGTGTCCGCGCGTAAATCGATTGTCTGACGACAGAGCGCGCTGAGTTCCTCGAAGGCTTCACAGCGTTCGTAGAGATCGGCCAGGGGGTCCGCAATCTTCGGTATCGCGCCGAGCTCTGCTCGCGCGGCTTCAAAGAACACTCTGGCGCGATCGTCCTCCTGGAGTGCGGTCGAAAGGAGCGTGCCCAGGCGCACCCGCAAATCGTTCGCTTCGGTTTGGCCCGATTCGCCAAGCCCGTTCAAACGTTGCTCGAGAATCCGCACCGTCTCCTCTGGGCGGCCCGTCGAGGAAAAATGCAGGGCGAGGACTTCGGCTGCTTCGGCGTGGGTCGGATGGATCGCCAAGACCCGCTCATAATGACCATAGGCTTCGGACGCGTTGCGGTCCTTCGGGCGGCGCTCATCATCGAGACAGAGTCGAGCTGCCGCCACACGTAGCGAGAGCTCGCGCTCGGACGTCGGACCGGCGTCGAGTTCGGCCTCGACGACGCGCAGCCAATCGCCCGGCCGGTCGAGTTCACGGGCATAAAGTTCCCCGAGTTGTTGCCAGACATGGACCCGGTCGGTGACGATTTCTGCGATCGCCTCGAGTTGCGTCGCGCAGCCCGCGATGTCGTGGAGCCGATCGAGGCAGATGGCGGCGATTCGTTCACGAAGCGTCGCTTGCTCCTCACGAGGTAGACCATCGACGCGCTCGACGAGTCGGTCTCGTAATCGCTGCCATTGGCCACTCGACTCGAGTAGCGAGTCCAGGCGGAGCGAGGCCGTCGCGGCAACGTTTGTGTCTCCATGCTCCCGAATGATCTCTTCGTAGAGATCGCAGGCACGAAAAGGCTCACCGAGAACCTCTTCGAGGAGCGATGCACGTTCGAGCTGCATCGCCAGTTTCCGCTCCTCGTCGGTCTCCCAGCTCGCGCGCCGCTCGATCAGATTACACAGATCGCGGGCATTATTGCCTACCCGTAGTGCTCGTTCGAGTTGATCGAGGATCTCTTCGTTGTCTGGATGGCGTTGATGAAGCGAGGAAAAGATCTCCGCGGCTTCTTCGCTCTGTCCAAGGGAATCGAGGAGTAGCGTGCCGCGACGCATGTCGAGCTCGAACGCTTCCGCGGATTCGTCGCCGAGACTTTGACGTCGGGCGTGCAGGACGTGTGCGAGTTCTGCATAACGTCCGGCCATCTCGAGTAGATCCTCGAGCTTTCGATGGGCGTCTTCGGGGGCCTGACGCAGGTCTGCCAACTGCCAACGCACCACGATCGCCGAGTCGAGATCGCCGATCGGATCCTGAAGGGTCGAGGCGAGTTCTTCGAGGGGCCCGGCCTGTTCGTCGGGCGATATGACGTCGACGAGGCGTCGCAGCGTCTGCACGAGTTCCTGTGCTCGTTCCAGGCGTCGGTAGACGCCACAAAGCGTGCGAAACGTTTCTTCATTTCGCGAATCGTCCTCGAGTGCAAGTTCGAGCGCATCGCTCGCCGCCACGTCGTTTTCCAGCTCGATGTGTAGCTCGGCCTGTCGGCGCAGTGAATCGGCACGCTCGCGTCCATGCAGGAGTCTGGCGAGCTTTCTTTGTGATTCGACCTCGTCTTCGGCTCGCCCGAGCCGTGCCTCGAAGGTCGCTCGTAATCGGAAAGGTTCGCTGGTCGCGGGCGCCGCCTTGCTCCATCGCATCGCCCACTGCAGCGCGTCGTCGAAGCGTTCTCGCGCCTCGAGGATTGGAATCGCCGCCCTCGCGAGCTCAGCCATCTGCTCGGCATCGCTACAGCCAGCGGCTTCGTGCTCGCAGACTTCAAGAAGTAGGTCCGAGTCGTCTGAGTCTTCGGCGATTCGCCGTAGGCCGACGAGCGCTGCGCGAGAGTCGGTTTGCTCTACGAGGGCGGCTTCGAAAAGAGTTCGAGCTTGTTCCCGATCTTCGAAATGTTCAAGCAGAAGCGTTCCGAGGCTTACGGAGAGCGTCGCTCTGGCCCCATCGTGGGTGGCCGCGAGGGATTTTTCGAATGTCTCGCGAAGAGCGTCCCAATCATCGCGTTTGCGATAGATTCGATCGAGCGCGTTGGTTGCCTCTTCGTGAACGGGGTTCAGATCGAATGCACGTCGCCAGTTCGTTTCGGCGCTCGTCTCGTCCCCGAGATTTTCTTCTTGCAGTCGTGCGAGTTCGGCCAAATGATTCGCACGAATGTCGTCTTCGTCCTCACCTTCGAGAGCGGCCAGCGTCTCCAGGACTTCGGCGAGTTCTCGTTTCGAGCCGACGCTACGCAACAGCGTTGCGTGAAGAGTGAGAACACGGCCGTCGTCGGGGCCGCGTCTTCCACTGGCACGTCGGATTGCGTCGAGCGCGGCATCCGGATTGCCGAACTCCGCGTGAAGTTCGGCGGTATCGACGAGCACGTTGCGCGGTGCATTTTTGCCCGCGATCGTGACGAGTCGGTCGAGCGACTTGAGAAGTGCATCGCGATCCCCGTCAGCACGCTCTACCTCGGAGACCGCGAAGAGAACCGAAAGCTCATCGGGCGCGAGTTCGCTGGCACGGTTGGTCCATGCGCGAGCGCGGGCAGGTGATGCGAGGAAGTTCAGTTGAATCTGACTTGCCTCGACCGCAATCGCTGCACGGTGCTTTGCTCCCGATGCGAGGTCGAAGCGCCGCTCGAGAAGTTCGGATACCGCCTCCCAGTCTTCATCCGCCGTCGCAAGCAAGAGCGCCCATTCGACGGCCGGTGGCTGAAAGGGATCGTCGTCGATCGCGCGTTCGAAACATTCTCTCGCTCGTGCCGGCTCGTCGAGATCTCTTGCGTAGAGCGTTCCGAGTGCGATCCAGACGGGAGCGCGCTCGGGTCCACGGAGTCGATTCGTTAGTCGAGAAAGTATTTCTGCGGCGTCCTCGAATCGCCCCGCCTGCTGATGCAGAGCGGCGAGCCCTTCGAGTGCCGGCGGGAATTCGGGATCGGCCTCGAGAGCGCGCTCGTAAGCGGTCCGAGCTTCGTCCGTGTCACCGAGATGATCTTGCCAGGTCCGGCCGAGCTCCGTTTCGAATGCGGCGCGATCGTAGGCCGGCATGGCCGTCGCGCTTTCGAGCTCGGCGATCTGGAGTACGACGTCCCATTTTCCACGGCGTGCGTGAAGCCCGCGTAACTGGCGCAGGGCCGGTCGATTCTTGGGGTCGAGGCGAGCGAGCGTCCAATAGACCTGGCTCGCGGCCTCGAGGTCAAGGATTCGCTCTTCGAGAATCTGCCCGAGCCGAAAGAGCAGCGGCGCTTGTTGGGCGGTGTCATCCGTAATCTCGGACGCGGTCAGACGTGTCCGATACAGGTCGACGAGAGCTTCCCAGTCGCCATCCAGGAAGAAATGTTCTTCGAGTGCTTCGAAAGCCCGGCGGTCGTCCGGATTGCTTGCGAAGATCATTTGTTGCGCGTCGAGACCTTTGGCCAAGGATCCCTCTCATGAGTCCGGTTCAGTGGTTTCTCGGACTTTCTATCGACAGGGAGCGCGCTGTGCTTGATGGCCGATTTCGCTTTGAGAATCGGGTGGATCGACACCGCAGACGCGAGCGGGAGAGGCAGCTTGGAATGGTATATCCGTGGTGCAAAACCCTCAGATCGAATGGAGTTGGCGGCGTTGATCCGCGTCAGCGTCGATCGCGGCTGGGGGCTCGATTCGATCTCCTCGGCCATCTCCGCAACCGGCGGGCGGGTGCGGCTCGCAGCGGCGAGGGACGGAACCCTGCTGGGCTTCGTCCTGGCGAGGCGGATCCTGGATCTGCTGGAGATCGATCTGGTCGGGGTGCGGCGCGAGCATCGCCGCGGTGGCATTGCCAGGGCATTGTTGGACGGATTGATCGAAGACGAAGCCGGGAAGGGTTTGGTCGAGGCGCGACTCGAGCTGGCGGCGTCGAATGAACCCGCATCGGGTCTCTATGCGGGACTCGATTTCGTGGTCGTGGGAAGGCGTACACGCTATTACCCCGACGGCGACGATGCAGTGCTGCTCTCGCGTATGATTTCCTCGGGAAGGAGTCTCCCGCCCCAATGACCAGTGCGGTCGAATCCGAGCACGCCCCGATTCGCAGTCGGGCGACAGTGCTTTCGAACGAACTCGACGGCAATGGTCGCAAGCTGCTGCTTGCCGTGCCCGGTTGGCCGGGGGCGATTCCCGGCCAGTTCCTGATGATCGGTGCGGGTGCCGAGGTCGGGGTGCCGCGCTGGGATCCGCTGCTGCCGCGTCCGATGGCGGTCTTTCGTGATCGAGGTCGAAGCGAGAACGACGAGAACGACGATGACGACGCGCCCGGCGTCGGGCACGTCGAACTGCTCTACCGCGTGGTGGGTCGGGGGACGACGCTGCTCTCGGAAATGCTGCCCGGACAGACCGTGAAGGTCGTCGGACCCCTTGGTCGGGGTTTTCCGGTCGAAGGCGAGGGCGGGCTCGCCATCCTGGTTGGCGGGGGAACGGGAATCGCCTCGCTCTACGAGCTGGCTCGTGCGCTGACTCGGGTCGGTCGGTCGGTCCTCGTCATTCTCGGCGCACAGAGCAAGCCGGATCTGATCGCGCGAGATGATTTCGACGCGCTGGATGTCGAACTTCTCTGCACGACCGAGGACGGGACACATGGCATCGAGGGTCGTGTGACGGAACCCCTGGCGCAGCGTCTGGCAGCCGCCGAGGGCACCGCGACGGTCTTCGCCGTCGGGCCGACGCCGATGATGAAGGCGTGCGCGAAGCTGGCCGCAGAATACACCGTGGTTTGCTTCGTTTCGCTCGAGAATCCGATGGCGTGTGGCTTCGGGGTCTGTCTGGGATGTGCAGCACCGCGAGTCGAAGGGGGCTTTTCGCTGGTATGCCGCACAGGGCCAGTATTCGAGGCGAGCGAGATCGATTGGGACGGGCTGCCATGAGTGGTGAGACTCTCGACGAGCGAGTCGAATTCGCTGGCATCGCGCTTCGCAATCCGGTTCTCACCGCCTCCGGCACCTTCGGTTATGGGACGGAGTTCGCACCTTTCCTTGACCTCGAAAAAATCGGCGGATTCGTTGCGAAGAGCCTCACGCTCGAGCCGCGCTCGGGCAATCCTCCACCGAGAATCGCCGAAACGCCCGCCGGCATGTTGAATGCGATCAGCATCGAAAACGTCGGGGTGCGCGCGTTTCTAGAGGAGAAGATCCCGGCGCTTCCGGAAGGCGCAGTCGTCATCGCGAGCGCGTTCGGGACGGAGCCCGCAGTCTATGCCGAACTGGTGCAGAGGGTCTCTGGCCACCCTCGGATCGCCGGCATCGAGATCAACGCGTCCTGCCCACACGTGAAAGCTGGCGGCATCGAGTTCGGCCAGGATCCGAAGCTGCTCGCTGAGCTCGTGCGTGTGGTCCGTCGGGCAACATCGCGACCGCTCATCGTCAAGCTCTCGCCCAACGTGACGCACATCGGCGAAATGGCAAAGGTCTGTGAGGCGGAGGGCGCGGACGGTGTCACGCTGATCAACGCGGTTCAGGCTATGGAGGTCGATGTCGAATCGCGTCGACCGGTATTGTCGAATATCCTGGGTGGCCTTTCTGGTCCCGCAATCCGCCCGATCGCGCTGCGAATGGTTTGGCAGGTCGCGCAGGCGGTCGATATTCCGATCTGTGGCGTAGGCGGGATCGTGGACGCCGAAGATGCGGTCAAGTTTCTTTTGTGCGGGGCGAGCGCGATTCAGGTTGGAACGGCCAACTATCTCGATCCGTCGGCGGCGGAGCGGATCGCGCGTGGAATCGCCGATTACGCCCGCCGGCACGGCTTTGAAAGGGTCGCAGATCTGACCGGCGCGCTGGAGGCCCCGAGGGGAATGTAGGCGAGGTTTGCACATTGCTTGCCATCGTCCCCCCTTTCCTTTAATTTCCGCGAGCTTTCGAGGCCATCGGGGCCCTGCGAGCACAGCTTTTCGGGTCGATCGGCGTAACGTGGCCGGGGTAGGCGAAGCCCTGGTGATGGACTGAGCGCCGGTTCGAAGCCGCCAGGAAAGTGGGCGTTTCGTCCGCTTTTTTTGTTTTGGAGCGCGTGGTTAGGGGTTCTAGTTTCGACACATCCGAATGACACGGGATGTTGGGACAGGACGACGTTAGATAGATAGAAAGGCAAGAAGGGGGTCGAGGCATCTATAGAGACATTCCGGAGGAGCTTCGTGCGTTGATCGAACCGGTCGTGGATGAACATGACTGTGAGCTGGTCGATGTCGAGGTGGCGAGAAATCGGGGCACGGGATTGTTGCGAATCACCGTGGATAACCCGAATGGAGACGGTCAAGTCGCGATCACGCGCTGTGTCTCCATCTCCCGCGAAATCGAAACACTGCTCGACGCGGCGGACTCGATGCCGGGCGCCTATCAGCTGGAAGTTTCGTCGCCGGGTCTCGACCGGGTGTTGGGCCGAGAGAAAGATTTTGTTGCAGCAATCCACCAGGAGGTGAAGCTGCGAACTCGACGTCCGATTGAAGGGCGCAAGCGTTATCGCGGTCGACTCATTTCTTTCGAGTCGGGCGGTTTGAAGATTGACGTGGATGGGGAGGAGGTCTTGATCCCCATTGACGACGTAGAAAAGGCCAATTCGATTTATGAGTTCACGAGCGCGGACTTCGCAAAGGAGTCATCGCGACGTGGCTCGAGCCAATCGGGCGGAGTGTGATGCTGGGTTTGAATCTCAAAAGAGAGATCGATCAGATCGCAAAGGATAAGGGCATCGATGCAACCGAAATCACGGGTGCACTCGAAGAAGCCATGCGTCAGGCCGCTCGCAAGCGGTTCGGCCAGGACAAAGAAATCGAGGCGCGATACAACGACGAGATCGGCGAAGTTGAGCTCTTCGAGTTTCGCGAGGTGGTCGAGTCGATCACGGACCGAGAAAATCAGATCCTGATCGCTGAAGCGAAGCGAGATTACGATCCGGAAGTCGAGGCTGGCGACGAAATCGGCGTCAAGCTCGATACCTCCGGCTTCGGTCGAATTCTCGCCCAGGCCGCGAAACAGGTCATCATTCAGCGACTACGCGACGCAGAGCGCGACAACACCTACGACGAGTACTTCGATCGAACCGGTGAGGTCGTGAACGGAATCGTCCGTCGATTCGAGAAGGGCGCAATCATCGTCGACCTCGGTCGGGCCGAGGCCGTGATTCCCGCCAAGGAACAGGTTCCGCGCGAGAGCTATCGACCGGGTGATCGAATTCGGGCGTACGTCGTCGAAGTGAACAAGGTCGCGAAGGGTCCCCAGATCGTGCTCTCGCGGGCTTCGATCGATTTCCTCGTGAAGCTCTTCGAACAAGAAGTGCCCGAGATGTACGAGAAGATCGTCTCCATCGAGTCCGCGGCGCGCGAACCGGGCGGTCGTTCGAAGATCGCGGTCGTTTCGCGCGACAGCGATGTCGACCCGGTCGGGGCGTGCGTTGGAATGAAGGGCAGTCGGGTGCAGGCTGTGGTTCAAGAATTGCGCGGTGAACGAATCGACATCGTGCCCTGGAGTCCCGACCCCGCTCGATACGTCTGCAGCGCTCTATCGCCGGCACAGGTTTCGAAGGTCATCATCGACGAGGTCCAGAAATCTATGGACGTGATCGTGCCCGATGACCAGCTTTCGCTCGCGATCGGTCGACGTGGGCAGAATGTTCGACTCGCCGTCCAATTGACGCAATGGCGGATCGACATCAAGAGCGAGACGAAGATGCGGGAGATCGCGGATTGGCTCTCGAAAGCTGTCTCGGTCGTCGAAAATTGCGGTGATCCGGAGGCGGACCTGTTGCTCCAACAGGGCATCACCTCTCTCAAGGATCTGTCCGAATGCGCTTCGGAGATTCTGACCTCGTTGCCGGGGATCGACGAAGCCGGAGCGGCGAGAATCAAGGCGCGAGCCGCTGAGCTGATTAGCGTAAAGGTCGAAGAAGAAGAGCAACGAGCGCGCGAGGATGCCGAGAACGATGCTCGGATGCGCGCTGAAGCCGAAGCAGCGGCAGCGGAAAGTCGAGCGGAAGGCGGTGAGGCAGCAGTGGGGGGCGCACCGCCCAGCGGTCCAGCGGCCGATCGGGAAGGTTAGCTAGACCGAATTTTTTCAGAGGTTTTCATGAAGCCCTCCAAGGGCCTTCGAACGGTTGACGCAAGCTAGCAGCGCGACCACAACGAATGAACGATGCAGGGATAGATGGCAAAGATCAGGGCATATAAGCTCGCAGAAGAGCTTGGAATCGATCGTAACGAGTTCGTCGAACAGGCGGGCCAGCACGGTATCGAGCTCAAGAGCGCCATGGCGTCTCTGGATGAGGCCGAAGTCGAGTTGTTGCGTGAGAAGATTGGCGGTGCGACTCGAGCGAAGCGTTCGATGGACGAGCATCGCCTCGAGGGCAAAGGCGGCTTGACCGTCGTGCGTCGTCGTCGACGCAAAGTGCCCGAGCCCGAACCGGAGCCCATTGCCGAGCCCGCGAGCGCGGCAGAATTCCTCGCCCCGCCGTCGGTCACGGAACCCGCGAGCGACGAACAAGTTGCTGAGCCCGCGATCACCGGGGAGGCCGCGAAGTCGCAGATCGAGGATAAAGGAATCGCTGCGGAAGCCGCCGCGAGCGACAGTGCGACGAGCCCTGCTGCGGGGGCGGCGAAAGGACTCCCGCCGACAGGTCCGCGCGACGCGCGCGATACAGCCGCACCCGGAGGGGATGCGCCCGATGCGCCCGATGCGGCCGATCGCAAGGGCAAGCAGCGAAAGCGCGTGCGCGAGGTCGTCAACCTGCAGGAGCAGGAGCAATTTGCTCGCCAGATTACGAGCCGCGGCTCGAGCCAGCGTCGTGTCGTCACGACGGCGCCGCGATCTGCGATCAATCCGCGTGCACGACGTCGAGACAAGCTCTCGCCGAAGCCGTCGGCGGCTTCCCTTGAGGCCAGCAAGACTCGTCATGTAAAAGTATCCGGCGATATCAGCATCGGAGAGCTCTCGAAGCAATCCGGGCTCAAGGCGCCCGCCATTCAGGGCAAGTTGATGGCGCTCGGGATCATGGTTTCGGTCAACCAGCGAATCGATTTCGAGACGGTCCAGAAGATCTCGACCGAAATGGGATTCGAGGCGTCCGACGTTGGATTCAAGGAAGACGATTTTCTCGCCACGACACCCGCCACGACACCCGCCGCAGATGCCGTCGAAGAATCCGGGATAGAGCGGACTCGACCGCCGATCATCACGGTGATGGGCCATGTCGATCATGGCAAGACCTCGTTGCTCGATGCGATCCGGCAGACCAAGGTGACCGAGGGCGAAGCGGGTGGAATCACTCAGCACGTTGGGGCCTACCAGGTCTCGGCCAATGGTCATCCGTTGACCTTCATCGATACACCTGGCCACGCCGCCTTCACCGCCATGCGCGCTCGCGGTGCGGCGGTAACGGATCTCGTGGTCCTCGTGATCGCGGCGACCGAGGGCGTGATGCCGCAGACGGTCGAGGCGATCGAGCATGCCCAGGCGGCCGGTTGTCCGATCGTCGTGGCAGTCAATAAATGTGATCTCCCCGATGCGGATCCCGAAAAGGCGCGGCAGCGACTCACGGAACACAATCTGGTGCCGGAGGATTTCGGTGGCGACGTGATCTGTGTAAACGTTTCGGCGAAGACGGGCGAAGGCATCGATACACTGCTCGAAATGCTCGGTCTCCAGGCCGAGGTTCTCGAACTCAAGGCGGATGCGACGAAACGCGCGAGTGGCGTCGTTCTCGAAGCGCGACTCGACAAGGGCCGCGGTCCTGTCGCGACGATCATCGTGCAGGACGGAACGCTGAAGAAGGGCGATTCGATCGTCGTTGGCACCGAATGGGGCCGAGTTCGCCAGATGCACGACGATCTCGGCAACGACGTGAAGGAAGCGGGCCCGTCGACGCCGGTTCAAATCACGGGTCTGTCGGGGATCCCGTCAGCAGGGGTCTCTTTCCACGCGGTCGAGAGCGATCGAGTTGCGAAGCAGATCGTGGACCATCGCGAAGATCAAGAACGCGGTCATGGCGCTGCCCCGAAGCCGAGGCTCACGCTCGAAGAGTTCTACGCCCAGTCGACCGGAGATGGCCCGAAGGAGTTGACGGTCGTTCTGAAGGCGGATGTGCAGGGAACCTGCGAGGCGGCGCGCGATGCGCTCGAGAAGTTGTCGACTGACGAAGTGAAGCTGCGTGTGATTTCTTCGGGCGTGGGTGCGATCGTCGAGAATGACATCAACCTGGCATCGGCGAGTGGGACGATCGTTCTGGGCTTCAGTGTTCGCCCCGATCCGCCGGCGCGAAGAATGGCCGACTCGGAAGGCGTCGAGGTGCGGACCTACTCGATCATCATGGAAATGCTCGATGATGTGAAGGCAGCGATGGCCGGGCTGCTCCCGCCGATCGTCAGCGAGAACATGCTCGGGCGAGCAGAAATTCGAGAGACCTTCACGATTCCGAAGCTCGGCACGATCGCGGGCTCATATATCCTCGAGGGGAAGGTCGTCCGTCATTCGCATTGCCGAGTCGTTCGCGATGGAATCCAGCTCTATGTGGGCACGGTCGGATCGCTGCGCCGGTTCAAGGATGACGTCAAGGAAGTCATCAACGGCATGGAGTGCGGTATCGGCGTCGCGACGTACAACGATATCAAGATCGGCGACATCATCGAAGCATACGAACTGCAGGAAAAGCCGGCGACGCTCTGAGAGAGCGTTACTGGTTCTTCCAGGATGATCCGGCAAGGCCGGAGAAGTCCCGACAACTCCTTGGGCAACGCACTTCGCACGCAGGGCTCTCCACCGTCAAATCTGAAAGAAAGGGGCGCCTTCGCGATGGGCGCGCCGGAACCATCGACCGGACCGACTTCCGCCATCGGGCTGGCGGTGTTATTCCATTGTGTTCTGTTCTGGCGGGTGGTCGACCGAGTGGAAGGGGTTCGACGCATCGGAATTTTTCGGAGGTCGGATGATTGTCGGGGTGGCCGTTGTCGAGCTTCATGTACATGAATCACAATCGCTGAAGGCAAAGCGGGGCGTGGTTCGGTCGATCGTTGGGCGCTTGCGAAACCGTTTCAACGCTTCGGTGGCTGAGGTCGGCGGCCAGGGCACCTGGCAGCGCGCGGTGATCGGGCTGTCGATGACCGGCAGCGAGGAAATTCCGCTTCGCCGGGCTCTCGAGAAGGCCGTGGCCGCGATAGAGCAGATGCATCTGGCCGAAGTGCTGGCGAGTGAGATAGAGATGATCCGGCTGCCGATCTCGGAGCAGGGCCATTTGCCGGATGGTGAAGAAGAGGACTTGCCATGGTCTAGTGGACTTGGCGAGCGAAAGACCGGAGCAGAGGAGTAGTTGCGTTGGCCGATTCGGTACGCATCCGACGCGTCGCGGAGCAGATGCGCGGCGAGTTGTCGCAGATCTTGCGTGACGAAGTTCGCGATCCGCGGATTCGTCTCGTTACGATCACGCGCGTGAAGCTCGCCTCGGATCTCGGGGCGGCCACGATCTTCTACAGCCCACTTGGCGAAGATCCATCGGTCGAGCGCTGCGAGGAACTCGATGATGCGATGACGGCGGTGGTCGGTTTCGTGAGGCGATCGCTTTCTCATCGAATGAAGCTCCGGCACACGCCTAATTTGCGCTTCATTCTCGATGATTCGATCGCCGAAGGAAGTCAGACGCTGGAGCTGATCCGATCGCTCGATGTACAACCCGAAGACCCCCAGACGGAGATGAGCGAAGAAGATGGCGAGACGCAATCAGAGTCGTAGGCGGCCCGAACCGCCGGGGCCGTCCGGTTTCATCGTCGTCGATAAACCATCGGGCAAAACCTCTCACGACATTGTCGATGAAGTTCGTCGTTGGTTTGGAACACGGCGCGTCGGACATCTCGGCACACTCGATC
>JAQBEG010000745.1:0-3463 GCA_032123985.1 Deltaproteobacteria bacterium | reverse complement strand
ATCGGCCTTGGTCACCGTGATGAACGTTGGACCGAGGTAGACACCGTCGACGCCGCCGAGATCCAGAATCGGCGCCGCCAGCGGCGAAACCTCCGCTGTCACGCTGTGCGAAAAAGATGCCGATCCGACGACATCGGCCACCGTCTGACCGAGAACCCATTTGATGCTGTTCGGATTTGGCGTCCGTTCAGCATGCATGCGAAAGCCCAGATCCATTTCGCCTCCTAGCCAGTGCGAACGCATCGCGTCGCTCGATTCGTAGGGTAGGACGACCGGGTCAGCTTGGCCAAGGCGACAGCATTTCGACGCCCGGACGATTCGTTCGTCACTTCCCTGCCTCTCGGCCATATCGAATGGCTATGCTGCAACGCGGTGTCTCGATTCAATCACATTCTTGTCCGCCATATCCTCCCGTTGGCGATCTCCGGAGCAGCACTGATCTACGTTTTCGGCTACGCGATCGACTGGCAGTCGGTTCCCGAGGCGACCGAGCGTGCAAATATGCCGCTCTTCATCTCCATCACCATTTTCGACAAGATCGTCTTCTTCTTCGTCTGGTGTCTCGTCCAGGCTTCGATGATTCGCCGCTTTCTCGCCCCCGTTCCGCGCCGACAGATCATCGCAGTCAAGGGTGGCGCAGAGCTGGCGCGCGCACTGAATAATTCGGTTTCGGACGCTGCCTTCTTCCTTGGGATCTGGCAGCTCTGCCACGTACCACTGAAATCGGTCGTGGCCATCGTCACGCTTCCCTTCTTTGCTCATTTCCTCGTGTTGCTGTTCCAGGCCTCGATTGCGCTCCCCTTCGTGGATCGGGGGGAGGTGCAGTTCTCGGCGATGATCGGCGCCGTAGCCTTCGGCTGGACGCTCGTTGCGAGTTTCTTTGTCGCTCGACGACTCGGCGTTGTAGACCGACTCTACGTCGGCCTTCGGCTCGATGGCCTCAAGGATCGCATCAACCTGCATGACCTCATTCCGTACCTCGGGGTTTTCGCCGCGTTTGCCGTGGCCGACGTCGCGATACAGGGAATGGCTTCCCGCGCCTTCGGTAATGCGATCGATTGGATCGCGCTCACGGCAGGTATCCCAGTCCTCTACTTGATGATGCTGCTGCCATCCTTCGGCAACTTCGGTACGCGTGAAATCGTCTGGGCGAGTCTGTTTTATGGATACGGCGACGAGTCGTCGCTCTATGCCTTCGCGCTCTGGACGAACGTGATCTTCCTGATCATGCATGTTCTAATCGGCGTACTGTTCCTGAAACGAGCCCTAACCCTCCTCACAGACCTCAGACGCACCCCTTTGGACGTCAAGTCGGTGCGGGCCCCGATCCTGCGGGACGCACTCGACCCTTAGAAGCATCCTCTTCGCTCTCCCAAATCTCTAAAGCCACGAGAGAGACCGGCCGATTCCGTGAGAGATTACGCGGTGTTTCGCGTGAAACTACGCTCGAGATGCGGAGAGTGGGCCATTAGCGAAATGAGCGATCACAACCCTTATGTGGGGGCCTATCCCGAGTTGCGCGGCCGGCGCAGCGTTTGGCGATCTATTGCCCGATACATCCGGCGCGATGCCCCCAATGTCGCAACCGTAATCGAGCTTGGGGCGGGCTACTGCGACTTCATAAATCAGTTTCCGGCCGACAAGAAGATCGCCTTCGATCTCAACCCGGAGATGCGCGCTCACGTCCTCCCCGGAGTGGATCTCCGAATCGAGGACGCCACGGTCCTCGCGAGCATTCCGAACGAGAGTGTCGACCTCATCTTCGCCAGCAATTTCCTGGAGCACCTCGAGGGCGAGGAAATCGATTCGCTCCTGGGACGCTGCTTCGACGTCCTAAAACCCGGAGGTCGACTCATCCTCATCCAACCCAATCATCGACTCTGCGCCGAAAACTACTTCGACGACCCGACCCACCGGACGGTCTTCGACGACGCAAACATCGGGCAGTGGTTGGCTGGACACGGGTTCGAAACTCGCAAGCTAGTGCCCGGATTCCTGCCCTTCTCCATGAACGGCCGTCTGCCAAAGTCCGGCATCTTGACGTGGCTCTATCTGATTTCCCCGTGGAAACCCCTCGCCGCGCAGATGTACGTGGTTGCGGAGAGGCCCTAGCATGTGGTGTGGCAAGAGCGTCTCTCTCATCCTTCCGACGTATAACGAGAAGGATTCTATTCGCGCCTCGGTGGAGGAGTTTCACGCGACCGGCATCATCGACGAGATCATCGTCATCAACAACAACGCCGCCGCCGGAACCAGCGAAGAGGTCGAGGACACGCCCGCTCGCGAAGTCTTCGAGACCATCCAGGGCTACGGGGCTGCCATCCGTTGTGGCTTTCGCGAGGCCAAAGGCGACCTCGTGATCGTCGCCGAACCGGACGGAACCTTTCGCGGCCACGATATCCGCAAAATATTGGCCTATGCCGAAGACTTCGAAGTCGTCTATGGAAGCCGCACAGTCAAGGAACTCATCTGGGAAGGCGCCAACATGGGTCTCTTCCTGAAGTGGGGCAACTACGCGGTCGCCAAACTGATGGAGTTGCTCTTCAACACCACCTCGCTCACCGATGTGGGCTGCACCATGCGCTGCGTCCACCGAGAAACCCTGCGCGAGATTGAACCCTTCTTCACGGTCAACGGAAGTTTCTTCGGCCCCGAAATGATGGTCATCAGCATCTTGAAGGAAAAGAGCATGATCCAGATCCCGGTGAACTACACCAAAAGGATCGGGACTTCCTCGGTGACCGGTAGCCTACCCGTCTCGATCCAACTGGGTCTGCAGATGATCGGCCTCATCATCCGCTATCGAATTTTGAGCTGGAAGAACCCCCAGCTCTTTGAATCGCCCGCGAGCTTGCCCACTCGAGATCTGCTCATCGAGGAGGACGAGCTGGAAAAAGAAGACGAAGACACAACTGCGACAAATCGGCTGTAACTGTTTCTTCTGCCCGTTCATTTTCGGCGCTGAGCAGACTGCAGCAGACGCCAGCCGTTTACGATTGGCGGATCACGACCTCAGGGCCCTTGACCGCGCGGCCGGAGAGCATTCCGATCCGATCGAAGAGGTCGTGCACATCGCTGTGTAGATCCTCGATCCTCATCGCACGCGCGATATCCCCCGCACGCAGCTCGGCACCAAGCGCCTCGGATAGCGAGCCACCCGCCCCAAGAACCCGCTTCGCATGGAGCGAGCCGCGCACACGAGTCACGACACCACCCACGGATTGTTCCCGGGTCTCGTTCGAGACCCAGGCCGTAGTGTCATCCATCGAGTTGCGTTCGATGATGCGTTCGACGGTTCGATCATCGGCTTCAAGCCGCAGCATCCGCCTAATCGCTGCCGGAACGAGCAGATAGCTTTCGATGTGCCTGAGGCTCCAGACGAACAGCTCGAGGCCCGCCTCCGTGAGCGCGGGATTCGAGTCCGGCAGCGATGAGCGTGGTTCGGATCCCGATGTGGCAAGGC
>JAQBEG010000744.1:0-3805 GCA_032123985.1 Deltaproteobacteria bacterium | reverse complement strand
CAGGTCGTCCCCGCCGATGACCTCGTCGCCGAGGCCGAGAAGCTCGTCGGCCGACTCGCGTCGGGCCCGACGGGCTCCTTCGGTGTCGTGAAGAAGCTGCTCGTGAACAGCGCCTACGACAGCCTCGAGAGCCAGATGGAGCACGAAACGCGCGGAATCGCAGATTCCGCTCGAACCGTCGACGGACGCGAGGGCATGGCCGCCTTTCTCGAAAAACGGCTTCCGAAGTTCCAGGGCAACTAACGTCGGTCCATCGTCGATCAGTCGTCGATCAGTCGAAGACGATGACCTGACGCGCCGCCTCGCCCTTTCGCATGCGATCGAAGGCATCGTTCACCTCGTCGAGCCTGATCCGTGACGAGATCATCTCGTCGAGGCGCAAACGACCGTCAAGATAGAATTCGATGTACTTCGGCATGTCGAAGCGGAAGCGATTCGAGCCCATATACGAGCCCGTAATCTTCTTTTCCTGCAGTGTGAGATCGGCGGCCGAGATCGGCACCATCTCGGTCACCGGCACGACGCCGACGAGGACTGTGGTTCCGCCACGACCGGTCATGGCGACCGCCTGCTGAACGGTGGGCACCAGCCCGATGCACTCAAAGACGAAGTCCGCGCCTCCGCCCGTCAGTGCGTGAACCGCGGCCACGGGATCACCGTCCTTTGCGTCTACACAATCGGTTGCGCCGAGATCCTTCGCCAGGTCGAATTTCCAGGCCTGTGCGTCGACGGCAATGATCTTTCCGGCACCAACGATCCGCGCGCCCTGGAGTGCCGAAAGCCCAACGCCGCCACAACCAATGATGACGACGCTGGCGCCCGCTGGAATGTGGACGGTATTGAGCGCCGCACCCAATCCGGTCGTCACGCCACATCCAATCAACGACGCACGATCGAGCGGCATGTCGTCGCGGATCTTCACGAGTGAACGTTCGGGACAGAGCATCTTCTCGGCGAACGACGAGAGATTCGCGAATTGCATGATCGGACTGCCGTCCGAGGCGGTCAGCCGCGACTTCGAGCCCTCGGATCGACCGCTGAACTGGGTCAGACAGAGGTAGGGTCGTCCACCCGTGCAGAATTTGCAGACGCCACACCAGCTCGTGAGACAACCGATCACGTGATCACCGGGTACGAAGTCGGTCACGCCTTCGCCGATCGCTTCGACGATGCCCGCCGGTTCATGGCCCAGCACGCAGGGGGGCGGCATCGGCAGTCCGCCCTCGATGACGTGAAGGTCGCTGTGGCAAATCCCGGAAGCTGCGGTCGCAAGCAGGACTTCGCCCGGTCCCGGATCGTCGATGGTCACATCCTCGATCTCGAGGGGGGCATTATTCGCTCGCATCACGGCTGCTTTCACGGTCGGTCTCCTCTATGTCCGAGTTCTCTCGGCGTATTCAGCGGTTCTGGCCTGTCTGGTCTGTCAGGTGTCGTTGCCCCGGTCCGCATCAACGGGCACACCGGGACGCCGAATCGTCGCAGAATCTGCGCCCCAGGGCCAGAACCCTCACGCCAGCGCTACGCTCCCTGCCCATGAACCAGCGAATCATGCTCTATGGCGCGACGGGATATACGGGAAAACTCGTCGCGGCGGAGGCCGTTCGCCGCGGACTCGACGTCGTTCTGGCAGGTCGCAGTCCAGAAAAACTGAAGTCGGTCGCCGAGCCGCTCGGATGTGAATCCCTGGCGATCACGCTGACCGATCCGGTACGCCTTCGAGCCGCCCTGGAAGATTTCGCCGTCGTACTGCATATCGCAGGACCCTTTTCGCAGACCGCGCGGCCGATGGTCGACGCCTGCCTCGAGACGCGCACGCATTATCTCGACGTGACGGGTGAGATCGATGTCTTCGAGGCGATCGCGCGACGAAACGCCGAGGCCGAAGCGGCAGGAGTATTGCTGCTTCCAGGAGTCGGATTCGATGTCGTTCCGAGTGATTGTCTCGCAGCCCATACCGCTGCTCGGGTAGAAGAACCGACAACGCTCCGGCTCGCGCTCGCCGGAATGGACGGCGGGGTCTCTCGGGGAACGGCCAGGTCGGCGGTCGAGTCGTTAGGTGACGGACTACGCATTCGCCAGGACGGCATCATACGCTCACGGCCCCCGGGCAGCCTCGAGCGGCATTTCGATTTCGGAGCCGGGCCGACGCGCGGACTCGCGATGCCGTGGGGCGACATCGCCACTGCATTCCACTCGACGAACATCCCGAATATCGAGGTGTACTTCATCCTGTCCGGATCCGTGCCCACACTCATCAAGGCGAGTCGATTCGTGACGCGACTATTGCGACGTCCGGCGGTGCAACGATTTCTGATGTCCCGTATCGATGCCATGCCCGAAGGTCCGAACGAAGCGGTGCGGACCGAGACACGCGCCTTGCTTCTCGCCGAAGTCGAGGGACCCGGCGGACAATGCGCACGCACATTGCTCGAAACGCCTAGCGGATACGCGTTGACGCCACATGCCGCAGTCGAGAGCGCAGTTCGCGCCGCCGCGGGCGAGGCGCCGTCTGGCTACCACACGCCATCGACCGCTTTCGGGGCTGATTTCGTTCTCGACCTGCCGGACTGCCGTCGAACGGATCTCGAGTAACCGTACCAGGCCTCGAGTAATCGAACCGAGAATCGCCTGCCGGATGCTATTCGCCGGTAAAGATCGCAGGTCGCTTTTCGAGAAAGGCCTTTGGCCCTTCGACCGCGTCCTTTGACATCATCACCTTCATGCCATGGGCCATCTCGATCTTGAACGCATCTTCCTCCGAAAGCGTCTCGGTCGATCGCAACGTCGCAAGAATGCCGGTCACTGCCAACGGCCCATTGCTCGCAATGCGATCCGCGATCTCCTTTGCCTTCGCGAGCGCCTGGCCATCCGGCACGACATGGTTCACGAGACCAAGCTGATAGGCTCGCTTTGCAGGTAGATCCTCTCCCGCCAGCAACATCTCCGCTGCAATCGCGTAGGGAATTTGTCGCCGCAGCCGCACGGCCGAACCCGCCATCGGAAAGAGTCCACGCTGAACTTCCGTCACACCGAACATTGCGCTCTCGCCCGCGACCCGAATATCCGTCCCCTGAAGAATTTCAGTTCCTCCCGCACGCGCGAATCCCTCGGCCGCCAGGATCACGGGCTTCGTCGGTCGGTACGTCTTCAGCCAACATCCCATCATGATTTCCGGCTCGCTCATGACCCGCTTCATCCAGTCGTTCTCGGGCTTGCCCGTCATTAGCTTCGGAATCTCCGAGAGATCCATCCCCGCACAAAACGTGTCACCCGTGCCCGTCAGAATCGCGACGCGGAGCTCCGGGTCCGCGTCGAGTTGAACCCAGGCGTCATAGAGCCGGCACATCACCTCGGAGTTGACGCAGTTCTTCTTCTCGGGTCGGTTCAGGGTCACGGTCAGGACATGACCCTCTTTCTCGACGATGACAGCGGGCATGGGGCGTGTGCTCCTCGGGTGGTGGCGGTATAGAGGTATGTAGTAGAGGTATATAGGTAATAGGAGAGGCGGTTCGGACCAGCTGGACGGTCCGCGATTCTACGAGAGCGAGCCGGCGCCGAACAGCCTGCCCGGATTGGATCTCGTTGCGACTCGAGGCCGACAGGTTGCTCTTGCCCCATGGGGATATTGGTCCGAGATCCGTTCGAAACGATCGGATTGGCAGCGGAATCGCGATGTTGGCCTGCTGAACCTTGAGGAGCGTCCGTCCATTCTGTACAAACACGCCCACGCCGTGGTCCCCGATCGTCTAACGGCAGGACAACAGACTCTGAATCTGTGAATTATGGTTCGAATCCATATCGGGGA
>JAQBEG010000743.1:0-7098 GCA_032123985.1 Deltaproteobacteria bacterium | reverse complement strand
GGCAACTCCGCGGGATCGATCTCGACGCGGGCAAGCTCACCATGATGTCGCAGCCGCACCTGCTTGAATCCCAGTGACCGCAGAAGTTCCTCACCCTTCTCGACCTGGCCGAGGCGTTCGATCGTCACCTCGGTGCCGTAGGGCAATCGCGAAGAGAGACAAGCCGACGCGGGCAGGTCCGCGGTCGGTAGACCCGCGACGCGCGAAAGGTCGCGAATTTCCTGCTTCGACAATCCGACCTCCTGCAGGGGCGCCAAAACACCATGTTCATCTGCGGCGCGCTGTCCGGGACGAAAATCGGAGGTGTCGTCTGTATTGACTCCGTACGAAACGAGATCGAAGCCGAGCTCGACACCCAAACGGTCCATCGTATCGAAGAGCTCGCTCTTGCAGTGATAGCAGCGGTCCGAAGCGTTGGCGCGATAGGCGCTGCTCTCCATTTCGTGTGTATCAACGAAGCGATGCGCCAAACCGAACTGCTCGACTATCTGTTCCGCCATCTCGCGATGACTCGCTGGGTACGAAGGCGAAACCGCCGTCACCGACAGGCAGTCGTCTGCCAGCGCGCGGTGTGCAGCCCAGGCGAGATAGCTCGAATCGACGCCACCAGAAAATGCGACCATCACTCGTCCGGCCGCGGCAAGACGCGCGAGCAGTGCCTCTTCTTTGGCGAGCAACGTCGCCGAGAGTCCAGCGGGTTGCTGCGGGGCATTCTTGTTCGAGGGGCGATCGGGATTGGCGGCGGCAGTCACGCGGCGAGGTTACGGAGGTGCTTACACAGGGTCAAGCGCCAACGATAAGGCGAGAAGGGAGCGCTCGGCGTATGATCGTCGTCCTGCGAACTCGGCGAGCACGGCCGGTGCCCGAGGGAATTCCGGGGGGTATATGGAAAAGTTGAGGGTCGGTTTGCTGTTTGGCGGTCGATCGGTCGAGCACGATGTGTCGATCGTGTCCGCCAGATCGATCCTGGCCGCGCTGGACCAGTCACGATATGAAGTCTCGCTGCTCGCGATCGACCCCGACGGCCAATGGCATGTCGCGAACCCCGATACGGCGCTCGAGGCGGTGGAGGAGGCGGAAGGGGTGTTCCTGCCGCCGGCGCCCGGTCAGACGACGCTCGTCGCGGCAACCGGGAAAAGCGAGTTCGCAGCGAGCGCTCTTGGCAATGCGGCGCGGCTCGATGTCATCTTTCCGATCGTTCATGGTCGTGGCGGCGAAGATGGCGCTCTGCAGGGTCTCCTCGAACTCGCGGAAGTACCCTACGTCGGTTCCGGCGTTCTTAGTTCGGCTGTCCAGATGGACAAAGACGTCGCAAAACGCCTGCTCTTGGCCGCCGGTCTACCGGTTACACCGTGGATTACCTTCAGCGGCTTCGAACTCGAACACAACGGATTGCCGGCGGCAGCAGAACGCGCGGAATCCGAGATCGGCTTCCCGGTCTACGTCAAACCGGCAAATTCGGGATCCTCGATTGGCATCTCGCGCGCCGATTCGATTCCAGAACTCGTCGCGGGACTTGCCGACGCGCGCGGCTATGACCGGAAGGTCATCGTCGAAGCTGCGATCGATGCGAGGGAGATCGAAGTCGCCGTACTCGGAAACGACGAACCGGAGGCTTCGATCCCGGGAGAAATCCGAGCGGCGCAGAGTTTCTACGACTACAGCGCAAAATATCTCGACGAGACCACCGAGTTGATCATCCCCGCCGAACTCGACGCTCATCAGGTAGAGGCGATCCGTTTGACCGCGATCCAGGCTTATCGAACGCTCGAAGCCGAGGGAATGGCGCGTGTCGATTTCCTGCTGGATCGAGACTCCGGGCAGTTCTATGTCAACGAACTGAACAGCCTGCCCGGATTCACCGACGTCTCCATGTATCCCAAACTCTGGGAAGCATCCGGCCTGCCATACCCGGCACTACTGGATCGCTTGATCGAGCTTGCCCTCGAGCGTCACGACCGTCGCGCAAAGCTCGAAACACGGCCCCCTCCTTCACGCGCAGTCGCAGTAGAGGAAAAGATCTAGCTCGACCCGCGGGGACCATTTATGTGACGGTCTCGCCCCCATGATTGCCGGTTTGGAAGAGACCCTCGGGCTCATTCGTCGGCAGCCCCGGCCCGAACTCCGCTCCCGATCGACGCTTTCCTTCGTCACGTCGGAAGACGATCGGGCCACTCATTCAAGACGCATCGCGGCCTCGCCTCTCGCTCGCAGCGCCTTTCCACAAGGTCGCATTGATCGACGGGAACTGAACTATATGCTTCGCGGCCCTTATCCTGTTTGATTCCTCCTGGAAAGCACCCCCCATGATCCGATTTCTTGTCTCGTTGCACTCTGCGAAATCGTCTAGGAAGACAGCGGATCGAGTTGGTCGCGGTCACGACAGATTCTCGGTGATCGTGCTGCTGCTTGCGCTATCGGCATTCGGCTGTTCGAGTGACCTCGACTCGCGACTCGAAGCTGCGTACAAGCTGCAGGAATCCGGCAACGTCGAGCAGATGATCGTCGAACTCCAGAAAATTCTCCTCGACGACCCAGACAATCCAGAGGTGAATCTCCTTCTCGGTTCCGCGTTCGTTCAAACGGGTCGGCAATCGCTGGCCATCCCGCCACTCGAGATCGCGACCCAATCCGACCTCTACGCAGTTCCTGCTGGCGTACTACTGGCGACCGCACAGTTTCGGACCAAGGCCTATGGAGACGCGATAAAGACTTCAGATCGCGTCCTCGAGTTCGACGCCCAGAACCTGACCGCACTCTTCACGCGCGGACGCAGCTACCTCGCAACCGCACGTGAAGAGGAGGCGCTCGCGGACGCCAACTTCATCCTCGATCTGAAGCCCGAAGCACAAAACGCGATCATCATGAAGGCCAGTGCGCTGGTCCAGCTCGGGAGACGCGACGAAGCCGAATCGATCTGGCTCGACCTTCGAGAAAAGAGTGCCCGCACCGGCACCCCGAATCAGGCGGGGCGCGTCTGCGCACAGCTCGCGCTCTTCTATCAATCCCAGGCAGAGGATGACCGCGCGGATGCGACGTATACGGAGTGTCTCGACAAGTATCCAAACCATGAATTCCTTCAGTCGTCGGCGAGTCAGCTCTACGTTCATCTCAAGCAGCCCGAACGTGTGATCGAGATCTATCAGCGTGCACTCGACGCGTCGCCCGACGACATTCGCGCCTGGAGTCGACTTTCTCGGGAGCTCTACCAGTATGGGCACCCGGCCCGGGCCAAGCGCAATCTGGATGAAATGGTCGAACGCTTCGACACTACGGCGGCCTGGCGACTGCTCGCTGAATTTCAGCGAAGGAACCGCAATGCCACCGAAGCACGCGAGGCACTCGAAGAGGCGATCCTCCGATCGGAGCAGCCGCCCGAAGTGCTTCTCTACTCGCTAGCCGATCTACTCGTAGAGGAAGGTCAAATCCAGCGCGCGCGAGAGATCGGCCAGAATCTCACACAACCGAGTTATCGACATCTTCTCGCCGGTGCAATCAGTCTGAAAACCGGCCATCCACAGCAAGCCCTCGAACGATTCGACGCAGGCCTCAAGCTTTGGCCCGACAATTCGAACGCCCACTACCTCGCAGGTCAGGCAGCCTTGTTGTCACGAGATTGGCGGCGGGCACTCATAGAGTTCTGGGCGGCCGTCCGAATTGGAGACAACAGCACGGATGCCGCGCTGCGACTCGCTGAGATCTACTTCGCCAGCAGCGCCTATCCAATGGCCGCGAAGGTCGCGCGGTTTCAGATCGACAACCGCCCCTATCTCGATCCCACGCCCTACCACATCGTAATCCGCGCATCGCTGCAGCTCGATCGAATCGACCAGGCAACCGAGATCGCGAACGAGCTGCAGAAAATCGACCCGACGGCAGCCGCCGTAGTCGTTGAAATGGCAGCAATCAAGCGGTTGGAATCTGGGCCTCTGGCAGCGATCGAGTACATCCGCGCCAGCGACCGCGACCTCTCCGACCCAGACAATGAACCGATCCTTCGCACACTTGCCAACGACCTGAACGGCCTTGGCCGTGCCAACGAGGCTCTCGAACTCATCGACATTGCCATCGCCACCGACGACAGCGCTGCACCGCTCCACGATCTACGCGCTCGCGTCTTGTCCCATCTCGGGCAGAGCAAAGATGCAAGCATTTCGACGAATCGTGCGCTCGAGATCGATGGAATTTTCACGCCCGCTCTGGAGATGAAGGCTTTCATCGCGCTCGAAGCCGGTGATCAGGCAGCCGCGCTCGCCGCATTGGATGCTGCATCAGAAGCTGCCCCGACCAACTCCAACTATCCCTACAGCGCGGCCTCGGTCGCACGAAAAATGGGGGATGTCGCTGGCGCGATCTTACGCCTAGAAGAGACGCTCGCTCGTCAGCCCCTCTTTGGACCCGCCGCCAACGATCTCGCATGGATTCTTGCAACAGACCGATTGGATCTCGAACGTGCCCTCCGCCTCGCGCAGATCGCCGCCCGCCGCGATCGTTCGAGCAATACGCTCACGACGCTTGGCTGGGTGAGACATCAGCGCGGAGAGTTCGACGATGCGATCAAGAACTATCGCGACGCCCTCGAAGCCAACGCCGATCTCCCCACCGTGCGATACAGGCTCGGTCTTTCTCTTTCCGAATCCGGCCAGATCAGCGAAGCGGAAGGTCTCTTCGACGAGCTCGTGGAGGGTCCAGATTTTCCGGAGATCGATGCTGCGCGGGCTGAACTCGCCCGAATCAAGGGATCTTGAACGCGGTCGCCGACTCATCCGACACGCCCATCCGACACGCCCAAGGACAGCCGCTTGAACATCATCCAACCAAAAGGCCTAGACCACGTGGTATTGCGCGTTTCCAACCTGGAGCGCTCTATCGAATTCTATCGAGACGTGCTTGGCTGCCCCGTCGAACGCCGTCTCGACGATTTCGGACTCGTTCAACTTCGCGCCGGCAACAGCCTGGTTGATCTGGTCGACGTCGACTCACCGCTCGGAAGAGAGGGCGGTGACAAGCCCATGCCTAACGCTCGAAACATGGACCATTTCGCCCTCGCGCTATCGAGTTTCGACGAACCATCGATTCGCGCTCATCTCGCGCGCTTCGACATCGAGGCGGACGAAACGCGGCGACTCTATGGTGCCGATGGCTTCGGACCCTCGATCTATCTGCGAGATCCGGATGGCAATCGGGTGGAGCTCAAGGGCCCGTCCGAGCCGGCTGAGGAATCAGACCGCCACGGCGCATGACTCGCGCGCCCAATCGAACTCCGCCGGAGGCATCTCTCATATTCTCTGCGATTGCGAACGCCCCGCGCACTCCGCACACTCGTAAACAATCGTGCATCCAAAGGAATACCGCATGCTCGTCCAGGGAAAAACTGTCATCGTCTGTGGTGTCGGGCCAGGTCTGGGCCGCGAAGTTGCCGAAGCCGCTTTCCGCGATGGAGCAAACGTCGTGCTTGCCGCGCGGCGGGCCGAATCTCTGGCCGATCACGCCCGATCGCTGGACCCCAGCGGAGCGCGCGTCCTCGCAGTTGCGACGGACGTTGCCGATCAGGATCAATGCGACGCGTTGATGTCGTCGGCCGCGGAACGATTCGGCTCCGTAGATGCGATCGTTCAGGTTGCGGCTCTCGATTCTCTCTTTGGCAACCTCGCATCCACGACCGCTGAAGACTTCGCAAAGACGCTCACCATCAACGTGGTCGGCGCAGCACAGATTGCACGCGCCGCCGTACCTCATATGCAGAAAGCCGGCGGCGGATCGATCGTCCTGATCGGATCACAATCGATGTGGTATCCGCCGATGGCGCCGCAGCTCGCCTACGCCTCATCCAAGGGCGGCCTGCTCTCGGCGATGTATCACATGGTCCACGAACTGGGCCCATCCAAGATCCGCGTCAACATGGTCATCCCAACCTGGATGTGGGGCCCGCCGGTCGAATATTTCGTCAGGAGCGAAGCCAAACGTCGTGGCGTTGCCGAAGATGATGTCATTGAGGAGATCACCAAGAACATGCCACTGGGTGAAATTCCGAAGGATGACGACGTTGCGAACGCCTGCATGTTCTTCTGCTCGGACTATTCGCGGATGATCACAGGCGAAACGTTGATGGTGAACGCGGGTGAACTCTTGCGATAAGCGCGAGTCAGTCGAAGGCTCCGTGGCGGCCGGCGCCATCGGCGAAGCGCTTCGCGCCCTCTTGTGTCTCGCCGGAACGAATCACCTCGAGACCGAGGCGAGTCTCCTCGACGAGCGCATCGTCGAGAGTCGAACTCCACTGTGTGAGGGCAGAGAGCCGATCCGAACGCATGCAACGCTGAGGAAACTGGGCGAGCGTTCGAGCGAGTTCGAGAGCAGCTTCGAGCGCCTCGCCCGGCTCGACCAACCGATTGACCAACCCCATCGAAAGAGCTTCCTCGCCCGAAACGCCGCGTCCAGTCAAGATCATGTCCATCGCATGACTCTGTCCGATCAGCCTCGGAAGCCGAATCGTCCCACCATCGATGAGGGGCACGCCCCATCGACGACAATAGACGCCAAACACGGCGTCACGGGCTGCGACTCGGAGATCGCACCAGACCGCCAGCTCCAGACCACCCGCAACCGCGTGGCCCTCGACAGCCGCGATCACTGGCTTTCCCAACAACATCCGTGTGGGGCCCATTGGACCATCGCCCTCTTCCAATACGCGATTGGCATCAGCAGAGCGAGCTCGACTAGCAGCTTTGAGGTCGGCCCCTGCACAGAACGAAAGGTCTTCGCCCTGCAGAATCGCGACTCTCAGATCGTCATTCTCATCGAAGCTGCGGAAAGCGTCTGCAAGCGCTTCGGCCGTTTCGCGATCGACACAATTGCGTACCTCGGGGCGAGTGATCGTGACGATCCAGATATTCTCTCGCGCTTCGGTTCGAACCTTCATGAATACCTCGATGGAATGGGCAGCTTATCGATCGATCGCTAGGCAAGCTCGAGGTTGGCGAAGCGCACCATCACGGTCTTCACGCCCGCCCGTTCGAACTTGATTCTCAGCTTCTGATTCAGATCGGTGCCCAGCACTGCGAGCACCTCACCTCGACCAAAGACCGGATGGCGCACGCG
>JAQBEG010000742.1:0-3791 GCA_032123985.1 Deltaproteobacteria bacterium | reverse complement strand
GGTCGAGTGGGTCGAGGTCGGGGGCGCGGGCAACGTTGCAGACGACACGGGCTTTGGCAGCGTGACGGTGTCCTACGAAATCGCCCGATTCGAGACGACGAACGGCGAGTACGCAGAATTCCTGAATGCCGTGGCCGCGGCGGACGACAACGGCCTCTACAACCTGAGCATGGGCAGCGATACGACGAACGGCGGCATCACCCGGACGGGTAACGCCGGAACCTTTCTCTACACAGTCAAGTCGGGCTTCGCCAACAAGCCAGTGAGCTACGTGTCGTTCTACGATGCGCTTCGGCTTGCTAACTGGATGCACAATGGTCAACCCACGGGCATGCAGGACGCAGGCACAACGGAAAACGGCGCCTACACGATCACTGCGGCTGGAGTCTCGCAAAACTCGATCGCTCGAAACGCGGGGGCGACGATCCATCTCCCGAATGAAGACGAGTGGTATAAAGCAGCCTACTACGCAGATCCGGCGAGTTACTTCGAGTACCCTGCCGGAACCGATACGCTCATCTCCTGCGTTGCGCCCGGTGGTGCCGTCAACACGGCAAACTGCGACTTCATGGCAAACGCGCTCACCGAGGTGGGGTCGTATCCGGCCTCCCCGAGCCCCGCTGGCAGCTTCGACCAGGGCGGCAACGTATGGGAGTGGACCGAAGCCACGATCCTGGGCTCGGGTCGCGTCCTCCGGGGTGGCAGCTTCATCGACGAGCCATTCGTTCTTGGCGCTACGGAACGCATCGGGTTCCTTCCGATCAACGAGGTCGACAGCGTCGGCGTTCGTCTGGCGCGGAGCGTCCCCGAGCCTGGATTTCTGTTGCAATTCCTCGCGGTCGTCGGCTCCCTCACAGCCATCAGGAGAGGTCGCCAGCGGCGATGAAACGCGAATGGGTCAGCCCGACCGTGCGACGAAACGCGCGCTCAGGCCGTCCCGAACCGCTGCCCGCGCCTAACCCCGCCAAGCTTCCGAATCGAACGATCTGCCTGCCATCGGTAAAAGGATCAGGAAGCTCGCATCGCCCTTCAGGCGGGCGACAAGCTGTACTACCACATTGGCGAGGACAGCTGACTCAACGGCGTGAAGGCGCACGTCCTTCGCTATCGGAAGACCGGGTTCCGCTGGATGGCGCCCCCCAAATCGCGGTCGAAGCAGCGTCTCTATCGCAAACGGGACATCGAATCCGGTCCGATCAACGCTGCGCTCGATGAGATGCGCAGTGATCTCGTGCGGCTGCGGCGTAGGTTCCAGGAAACGACTTGTCGATCAGTCTGCCTCGACCCAGCTGACAGACTCTGGCAGCCGTCCCTCCACGAGGGATGCGGGCGTGACCACATAGGCACCGCGGGCACCGATCCGGCGATTGGCGGTGAAGGTGATCGGGGGGGTCAGACCGGTTTGGAACTGGTAGAGGCCCTCGAGTTCTTCGCTGAGACGCTGCCGACTGAGCTTGCGGCCCGCGCGGCGCAAGGCCTCGATCAACACCGTGCAGGAAGAATGGGCGGAGATCACCGCCTGCACGTGAGCGCTTGCGCGCTCGTTGCCTTGCAGCAGTCGTGAAACCTCATCGAGGGTCGCCGGATCCCGATCCTGGGGCAGGGT
Organism: Deltaproteobacteria bacterium; assembly: GCA_032123985.1. Lineage (GTDB taxonomy): Bacteria > Myxococcota_A > UBA9160 > UBA9160 > UBA4427 > UBA4427. Next base: position 2,185 of record JAQBEG010000742.1, on the reverse strand, counting down.
GGGGTATGAGAGGTAGAGGCGTTCTGCGAAGCGAGCCGGTGCGGTCTGGAGTGCGCGCCCCGAGAGGGCACCGAGAGCTAACACGTGCGGGGACCAATTCTGTGCGTCGGCCTCGCTCATCAGGGCCTCCAATTGCTCCTGCTCGCCCAGGAAGATCACGACCTTGGACCCGGCGTCGCGTATTCGTTGCACTTCGTCACCCGCGTCGAAGCGGTCCGGAGGGAAGTGCGATTCGCCGACAGACGTGAAGCCGTGTTCGCGCAGCGCCGCCTTGCCCACCTCTGCCACCTCGGCGAAGGACGACAGGTCGGGACGCAGGATCGACACGCTCGCACCCGCGAGGTCCTCCCGCGCGCCGATGAACGCCACGAGGGCCGAGACCTGTGCGCCGAGGTCCGGGTATAGATAGAAGACGTTGCGGTTCGATCCGAAGCTCCGGACCGACTGGAGGCTAAAGGGGCCGACGATCGGGATCCCCGCGCGCGAGATGGCGGACTGTAACTCGTGCTCGACCTGCGGCGTGAAGGGGCTGATCAGCGCGAAGGGCGGCTCGTCACCGAGCCAGCGCTCGACCGAACCCGGCTCGTCGGTCGCGTCGTCGGGGATCTCGATGACGCGCAAGTCGAGCCGTCGTCCGTAGATGCCTCCGTTGCGGTTGCTCTCGTCGAAGCAGGCCTTCACGACGTCGCCGAGCACGGTTCCGACTTCGCCTAGCGCCCCTTGGGCAGGCAGAATTGTCGCCATCTCGATCGCCGAATCGCTGAGCCCTGTGTCACTGACCTCACCCACCCGCTTCAGGTAGGCGATGAGGTCGGCGAGATCGCTGTCCGAAATCTCGTAGACCGGCATCGAGAGATCAGCGCGACCTCCGCCCGGGAAGGCACCCGTTCGCAGGAAGGCGCCGAGGCTGCGCTCGTCGAAGGCCGCGTGCTGGAGTTGGCCGTTGGTGTGGAGGTGGCCATAAGTCCGGGTGAGGCTGTTCCACGTGACGTTTCCCGGCTCCAAGCCGCCCTCGGGCCGCCCCGTGCCATCGTAGCCGTGACAGCCGCCGCAAGCGGCGGCCGCGCCGGGCAGCACTAACTGCTCATGACCGAGCCGCGCCGAGATCAGCGCGCCGGACGGGCTCTCTCCGTCGAGATAGATCTGTTTGCCGCGCTCTTCGGAGGCGATCCGCTCGGCGGTCGAAACCTCTGTCGATCTGCATCCGCAAAAGAGGATCGGCAGCAGGACGGCGAGCGCAACTCCACGCAGGCCGCGCCCCGCGCGCGGGGACTCAGTCATCGCCTGGTTCCCCTTTGTCCACCAGCAAGCGCTGTAGCTGTCGGTTGAGATCACTCGGCACAGCGTGTACCGGCAGCTTCACCCACAGGGTGGTCGCGACGTTGCCCAACAGGTAGAGGCCCTTGTGGTCGTCGATGTGCTCTGGCTGCTGGCCCAGCCTCCGATTGACCTCGAGCACGTTCTCCGGCGGCCCGGTGAGAAAGATCCAGCCCGGCCCCGCGCCGAGGCCCTGGGCGAACTCCCGGATCTTCTCCGGAGTGTCATTCTCCGGATCGATGGTGATGGACACGATGAAGAAGTCGCGTCCGAGGCTGTCTCCAAGCAGGCCCTGCAGCTTCGTGAGGATCTGCCCCTGGCGCGGCGTGATGCCATCGCTGCTGGTGTAGAAGGAGTTGATCAATACCACACGATCCTTGAGGACGTCGCTATAGAAGCGCACCGACTCGCCCTGCATGGTGGTCAGCGTGAGATCGCTGAAATATTCACGGGCAATGTCTTCCTCGGTCTTGGCCGTCGGGACAGGGGAGGAGGGCTCCGCGGCGGCGGCGAGCGTAGTGGCCGACACGACCGCGAGCAGAACGGTCGAGACCGCCGCCGTGCGCTTCAACGCCGTGCGCCTCAAAGCTTTGAGTGCGCCACGCGCGAAGCGCGGTAGCCGTCCAACACCTTCGAGATCTCCTGCGGCGTCGGGAATCCGTAGAGGCGAGTCCACACGTCGTTCCGGCCGTCCACGACGAAGACCGTGGGGCTGTGGTCCAGGATGTCCGCAGCGTACGCTTCGACACCCCGCAGCAGCGTGTTCACCGTCTCCTTCTCTCCGGTCAAGTAGGACCAGCCCGGCTTCGCGCCGATGCGCTCCGCATGATGCTGGAGACGCTCCGGGACGTCACGATCCGGGTCGACC
>JAQBEG010000741.1:0-4210 GCA_032123985.1 Deltaproteobacteria bacterium | reverse complement strand
TCGATCGGCGTCTTGATCGACGATGCGGTGGTCGTGATCGAGAACGTGTATCGCCACACCGAGAAGGGGTTGGCCCCCGCGGAGGCCGCGTCCCAAGGCACCGACGAGATCGGGCTTGCGGTGGTGTCGACCACGCTCGTCAATTGTGCGGTGTTCGTGCCGATCGCGTTCCTGTCGGGTGTGGTGGGCCGCTTCTTTCGCGAGTTCGGGCTCGTCGCGGCGTTTGCGATCGCGACTTCGACGCTGGTCGCCCTGACTCTCACGCCGATGCTCTGCTCACGCTATCTGCGACCCAATCGCGACGAGGGCCGCGCCTATCAAGTGCTGGAAAGGGGCTATCGGCTACTCGAATCCCGATATCGCCGGCTGCTCGAGTGGGCTCTGAATCATCGTCCCAGCGTAATGGCGCTTGCGGGAGCGGCCGTCGTGGGTGGCGTTTTCCTGGCGAGCCAAGTGCCGCTGGACTTCGTGATCCCAGAGGACCGCAGCGAGTTCAACGTCTGGTTGAAGATGCCGCTCGGAAGCACGCTCGATCAGACCCAACGGGTGAGTAAAAAGGTGGAACTCGCTCTGATCGGAGATCCCGAGGTGCGGGTCGCCTTTGCGACCATCGGCTCGGTCCTACAGAAGCGTGTAAACGAGTCGCTCATCTACGTACAACTCAGTGAGAAGAGCAAGCGGGCAGAGAGCCAGCAGGCGCTGATGGCCGCGGTGCGGCGGAAGATCGCGAGCATGGACCTTCCGCTCCAGACTTTCACCGTGGAGGAGATTCCGATCATCAGTTTCCCGGGCGGCCGCAGCGCTCAGATCATGTACTCGATTCGCGGGCCGGAGATCAACCAACTGCACTTCTACGCCGCCAGTCTGTTGCAGAGCATGAAGGACACCGGTGGCTACGCCGACCTCCACATGTCCTACGAACTCGGCAAGCCCGAACTCGCACTCGAGATCGAGCGCGACCGCGCCGCAGACCTCGGGGTCTCGGCGCTCGGGATCGGGCGGACGGTCTCCGCGTTATTCGCCGGTGTAAAGGCTGCCACGTTTGAGGAGGCAGGAGAGCGCTACGACGTGCGCGCCCAACTGCGTCCCGAGTATCGGGACGAAATCGGGGAGCTGGGCCTCGTGCGAGTGCGTGCGTCGAGCGGCGAGCTGGTTCCGCTCGACAACCTGGTGCGGGCGCGAATCGGCAGCGGTCCCGTGCAGATCGACCGGGAGTCTCGCACGCGCGCCATCACGCTCTTTGGCAACCTCGACGGCAAGTCGGCGGGGGAAGCGGATATCGAGATTTTCGGCTTTGCCCGCGAACTCGGCATTGCGGGCGAGTATGAGTTCGAAGCAGTGGGACCCTCCAAGCGCATGCGCGAAACGGTGTCCGCCGTCGGGTTCGCGTTCCTCCTGGCACTGGTCGCGATCTACATGATCCTCGCGGCCGAGTTCAACTCCTTCGTCCAGCCGTTCGCGATCATGATGACGGCGCCGCTCTCCTTCATCGGGGCATTCGCCGCCCTACTCCTCACGGGATCTTCCCTCGACGTGATGGGTCAGATCGCATTCCTGATGCTGATGGGAATCGTGATGAAGAACGGCATTCTGCTGGTCGACTACACCAACACCCTGCGCAGACGCGGCCTCGGACTTCGCGAGGCGGTGCTGGAGGCCGGTCCCACACGGATGCGGCCGGTGTTGATGACGGCGGTATCCACCATCTTCGGCTTCCTGCCCCTTGCCCTCGGCCAGGGAGACGGCTCCGAGTGGCGCAGTCCGATGGGACTCGTGGGCATCGGTGGGCTCGCCGCCTCTACGCTGCTCACGCTGATCGTGGTTCCGGTGGTCTACACATTGATCGACGATGCCCAGAGGGCGGTGCAAAGACGCGTCGGGGCTCTGCCTCGTGAGAATCGCCTAACGGATAAGAGCGAACCACTGTTCACCACCACCGACTAGCAGATACTCTCTCCGATCAGTCCAACATGGAGTTCGGGCGAGCCGCAACGGAGTCGTTTCGCTTATTGGAGCTGGAGCTCCGGCAGCTCGTCACCACTCAAGGTCTCCTTTTCGAGCAGACGTTGTGAGCCTTCGTCGAGGGCAGCTCTGTGGGTGTCGAGCAGGGCGAGAGCGCGCTCGAAGGCGACGGTGACGAGGGCGCGCACGGCGCAGTCGACCTCGTGCGCAGTCTGCTCCGAGTAATCCCGGCGCACGGTCGCGAACTCGCCCGGCATCTGGAGAAAGGGGGAACGCTCGCTCTCGAGCGAAACCATGCCGAGCTTCTCGTCCATGCCATAGCGGGTGACCATACTGCGGGCGATGTTGGTGACCTTGGCGAGATCGTCGGAGGCCCCTGTCGACATCTCGTGGAACACTAGAGTCTCGGCGGCGCGCCCGCCGAGCAAGACGGCCATCTTGTTCAGCAGTTCCTGCTTCGACATCAGGAAGCGATCTTCGATGGGACGCTGGATCGTGTAGCCGAGAGCCCCAATCCCGCGCGGGATGATCGAGATCTTGTGCACCGGGTCGCTGCCCGGAATCGCGCGGGCGACCAGCGCATGCCCCATTTCATGATAGGCCGTGACTTCGCGCTCGTGGGCGTTGAGCAGCCGGTTCCTTTTCTCGAGACCGGCCACGATGCGCTCGATGGCGTTGTTGAAATTCTCCATGCTGATGACAAGAGCATCGTGTCGCGTGGCCAGGAGTGCGGCCTCATTCACCAGGTTGGCGAGGTCGGCACCCGTGAAGCCCGGCGTGAGCGCCGCAATCGGTTCGGGAAGCACGTCCGGTGCCAGGGTCACCCGGCGCAGGTGCACCTTCAGGATCTCGATCCGCGCCTGTTTGTCGGGCCGGTCGACCAGGATCTGGCGGTCGAAGCGGCCGGCCCGGAGCAGCGCCGCGTCGAGGATCTCCGGACGGTTCGTGGCCGCGAGCAAAACGACGCCCTGACTCGGATCGAAGCCGTCGAGCTCAGCGAGGAGCTGGTTGAGGGTCTGCTCTTTCTCGTCGTGGCCCCCACTCATGGGACCGATGCCGCGGGCACGGCCGAGGGCGTCTAGTTCGTCGATGAAGATGATGCAGGGTGCGCGACTGCGCGCCTGGTCGAAGAGGTCGCGCACGCGCGCGGCACCGACCCCCACGAACATCTCCACGAACTCGCTGCCGCTGATCGAAAAGAAAGGCACGCCGGCTTCGCCGGCCACGGCGCGAGCCAATAGTGTCTTGCCCGTGCCGGGCGGCCCGACCAACAGGATGCCCTTGGGAAGACGCGCGCCCAACCTTCCATACTGTTCGGGTGCCTTCAGAAAACCGATGATCTCCTTCAGCTCTTCCTTGGCTTCGTCGACGCCGGCCACATCGTCGAACGAGACCGGGATGTCTTCCTCCGCATAGATCTTGGCCTTGCTCTTGCCGATCGACAGCATGCCACCGCCGAGTCCTCCGCTCTGAGCAAAGCGGCGCAGCAGGAACATCCAGATCAGCAGGATGATTCCGAAGGGCAGCATCCACGCGAGCATCCTCGAGACCCACGTGTCGTCGGCGACCCCCGTGAAGTCGATGCCTTCCTGGACAAGTGCTTCGGCGATCTCCGGGTCGACACGCAGCGTGCGGAAGCGATCGAGCTCGCCCTCCTTCGGGCTGACGATCGAGCCCGAGATGCGATCGGCGCCGACCTTGACGTCGCGGATGCGGCCCTCCTTCTGGTACTCGAGGAACCGGCTGTAGGGGATAGTGGCGACCTGGGTGTTCTCGAACCAGATCTGCCCGAGCAAAAATACGAGCCAGACCGCGACCAGTAGATACCAGAGTTTCGGGCCGCCGGAGGGCTCCAGAAACTGACGAAACTTCTCCCTCGCCACATCGCTCAGTGTCGGATCTCGCGTTGGCTCGGGTTTCGTCGATTCGGAATCGGGCTGATCGTCGTTCGGTCGAGAACTCATCGCTTCATGATAACCGACTGGCATGCCCGGATGGAGCGATGTCGGAGCAAGATGCTGGTCTTCGTTTTATTGACCACGCCCCTACCGGCTTGGCCTAAGTCTTACCAGCGCCTGAGTCACCACCGTCAGCGCGCTGGCGGTCGGGTTGAGCAGCACTTCGGGCTGGAACGCGGCGACGCGCTCGATCGCGTCCCGGTGCAAATCGAGGAAGGCGTTGACCGCCGCAATGTGATCCTCGCCGCCTTCATGTAACGCATGCTCGGTGAGATCGCGCTGCAGCGATA
>JAQBEG010000740.1:0-3146 GCA_032123985.1 Deltaproteobacteria bacterium | reverse complement strand
GGCTTCTGATCGAGGCGAAAGCCGGCCGTAAGGGAAAGATCCAGCTCGATCTCGATCTCGAACTTTCATCGCTCGCCCCTTCACTCGCCGGCGATATCTTCAAGGTCGGTCCTACATTCGTCAAACAATCTTTGGCTGTGACCGCACGCCTCGACGACGGCGAGACTGCGGTCATTGCGACCAGTCGTCAAAACGCGGAGTTGGACGTCAGATCGGGCGTGCCCTGGCTATCGGACCTTCCCTTTTTTGGTTGGCTCTTCAAGACAGATGGCAAAACAAGTCAAGATGTTCGCCTCGTCATCGCCGCACGAGCACATCGGATCTCGTCACCCGCAGAATTCGTGGCCGATTCGATTCGCCGTCGCCTGGCATTTCAACGGAGCGGCGCCCGCGGCGCGGCGTTTCCGACTTCCGAGGGGCCACCCTTCGCCGTTCGCGTAACGACTCGTCAGCTCGAGGCCGACGCCAAGGCGATCGCGGAGGGGCTCGCGTTGCGTGCCTACCAGACGAAGATTCACAGCTGGACGCTCGACGGAGAAACCTATTTCGATGTCTATGTTGTTTCTCTGGAGTCGATGGCGGATGCAGCGGAAGTAGCGGGTCTGCTTTCGAAGGACGGATGGGAATCGGATCTGGTCGTGTTGCCTACGCGGTCTTGACGATGTTTATCGAGTCCGAGAATCGGACGGGACGGCCCGGACGGACCTGATCAGGCTCTGCGTCGAGATGATCGGCGGTTCCAGAGATGCTTCCCGATTGAGTGACGAAAAGATGGGGGAGTCCGACATTCTGTAGGAAACGGGGAGCGTCGGATTCGGGGAAGAGCATGGCAATCGTCGACGTAACACCGGCGACCAGGCAATGGGGGGCCGTCACAGATACGCAGGCGGGGCCGCCGCGATGGGGTTCGCCCGTTCTAGGATCGAGTAGATGTGAGTAGCGCTGGCCATCAACGATCATGAAGCGCTCGTAGTCACCGCTGGATGCGAGTCCACCCGAGTCGAGCGCGATACGAGCGATCGCTTCGTTCGGTTTGCGTGGATTCCGGATTCCAATCAACCAGCTTTCGCCATTGGGATGCGGGCCAACGACTGAGAGGTCCCCACCGAGATCGATCATTCCCGACATGAGACCCCGCTCTCGGCAGAGTTCAGCTGCGCGATCCGCGGCATATTCTTTTACGAAGCCGCCGAAGTCGAGTTCCATTCCCGAGATGGGCAGAACGATTCGGGGATTCTCCCATTCGAGTTTCGACCAGCCGACGAGCGTTCGGATCTCCTGAAGCTTGTCGGGGTCGGGGAGTCGACCCGACTTGAAGTCCCAGATGCGGCGAAGTACACCCGAGGTCGGATCGAATCGACCGTCGCTTTCGTGGTGCGCGGCAGCTGCAAAGTCGAGCAGCGCCGCCGTCTCCGGATCCACTTCGACGCCGACGGAGTTGCCCGCACTGCGGTTGATCTCGCTGGCCAGACTGTCATCGCGGTAACGCGAGAATTTTCGCTCGAGCCGATCGATCTCCCGACCGCAGGCGTCGGCGACCGTGGCCGCCGTATGTCGCGACTCGCTCCATAATTGAATTTCGCAAGGACTGCCCATCGCGCGAAAGCGAAAACGTTCGAGAGGCATGCTCAGAAGCGTCCGCTGAGGCTCACCGCGAAGACACGAAAACGAACGAGCCCGGGCGCTTCGTCCGACTCGCTGACGCTGACGATACTCAGATTGCCATCCGAGAAATATCGCTCGTAGGAGACCGACGCGATCAGATCGAGTCCGTCGGAGATCCCGACGGCCTGGAGCCAAGCCGGAGCGTCGTACTCAACCAAGTCTTTGAATTCGACTTCGGCCTTGATCTTGTAGGACAGAGCTCCATACGGAGAGAGGCGATAATCACTGGAACGATGATTCGGCACACGGCCGGCCGGAAGAACGGTGTCATAGAAGTCGGCCTTCCCCTGGCTATACCAACGTACGCTGGGAGTAATCGTCAACCACTCCAGAAAATTCTGGTACCAGGCCAGATCAACCGTGTGAGAGGTGGTGCCCCAATCATCGGAGTAGAAACGGTAATCGGCGTGGACCGAGCCCGAGACCATTTCGAAATGGTGTCGATAGCGCGCGAGCAGGCTGACTTGATCCTTCTGGTCCGGGCGTTCATCGGAGAGAAGCGTGCCGCTTGCGCCGAGCTCAACGATTGCCTTGTATGGATCGCCCAGGTATCCGTCGGAATGTTTGTAGTTGACAGTAAACGACGCGGTCGAGGCGCGACTCAGGATCTGTGAAATCCCGGCGAATAGATCGATGCTCCACTTTTCCTCGGAGGAGGGCCGGGCAAGCGAAAACGACGGATCGGTAGGATCGATCCAATCGTACGAGAAGCCGCCTGCGGCCGAGAGCGTCGTGTTCTTGTCGTTGTAGTTCCGATCTGTTCCGATCCCGAGGTTCATCGAGGTATAGTCCTTTTCCTTCGAGAACCCGGCGGAGATCGTGTCTTTGCCGCGGTCGAGATAGAAGTCGGCGTCGATGAGCATTTCGAAGCGTTCGTCTTCGATCGTCGCTCCACTCATGACCTGCAGTGGTTTGCCGGTGGCATTGTCGGGCAACACGTACCAGGGGGAAGCGCCACTCATTTCTTCGTAGAGAAGATCGATTCCGATGTCTGTTCGCGCGGTCGCGGGAATGTCAAATCGAAGTTGACCGGTGAACACTTCGTAACGATCTCGTGATCCAGTGCCTCCCGAGGTCGAAAATTTGTTAGGTGATAGGTTGTCTTCTTTGTAGTAGCTAAACGCAGAAGACGCGCTGGCCCGCTCGATCGGCGCGTCGGCGCTCGCGGAACCGGCGATGCCGGGCAAGGCGAGTGCGCTCGTCGTGAGCGCGGTCAGCGTTTTGCTCGGACGAGGCGTCGCAAAGGCGGTACGCTCGGAGGCCTCGGCAGCCGACTCCTTTTCACCTTCGCGTTTCATCGACCTCGATCCCCCCCCCCGAATCAATCCGGGATCGCTTCTTGGAGTTAGTTGCAGCCACAGCCGCCGCCGCCACCGCTTCCGCCGGGCATGGAGGCTTCTTTGCTGAAATAGATGTGCGCCTCCCGCTTGGCTTCGAGAGCATCTGGCTCCCAGGCCATGTCGCGGCGCGCCAGGAGATCG
>JAQBEG010000739.1:0-7919 GCA_032123985.1 Deltaproteobacteria bacterium | reverse complement strand
GTCGCGGAGTCCGAACCACCTCTTGGGCGCCACACGGTCGAGATCGAAATCGCCGATGTCCGCAAGAACCTCAGCAGGCAGATCTTTACGGTCACTGTGAACTAGCGCGGAATCCGCTCATCTAATGAGAGGGCAATCGGTGGATCTGCTTGATCTTAAGGCATCGCCGGTGGTACATTGACACCGCGCCAGAACACGCCGACGAATCTGAGCGGCAGTCGATCCAGGAGGGAGGCGATGCGTCTACGAATCCTCGCCAGTCATATTCCCATCCTCATTCGTGCTGCGGCCAGCGTACGATTCCCCTTCTGCCGGAAGAACGGGCTCTTCGCCGTACTGACGATCTGTCTCGGCTTGTTCATGGGGGCCCACCCGGCTCAAGCACAATGCACGACGGAGGAGATCGCTTCCACGGCGATGGCCTCGGGGTCCCTCTCCGTCGGGGACTGCACGATCGCTCAGCTCGGAATCGATCCACAGGACTTGAGCTTCGTCGACGTGTACAGCGTCACACTCGTAGAGGACGGCTTCCTGACCGTGACGTTGGATTCCGCGCAATTCGACGCATTTCTCGGGATCTTCGACTCGACCCTAACACAGCTGGTGGCGGGCGACGACGACGGAGGAGGAGACTCGAACTCCCGCGTCTGGGCGGTCCCCATTCCAGCGGGCACCTATCTGATTCTCGCGAACAGCTTCCTCGATGGACAGACCGGCGGGTATACCTTGAACACGCTCTTTGAGTTGTCGGGGAATCCCGAATGCGCCATCCAGGTCGCTCTTCCCTCGACTGCGATCGCCGATGATTCCCTCTCCACGACGGATTGCACGATTGCCCAGCTCGGAATCGACGGGGGGGATGGGAGCTCCGTCGACCAGTACCGTGTCGAACTCCCGACGGGCGGGCCTCTCACGATCCTGCTGGAGTCGGTTGCGTTCGACGCGTTTCTCTGGCTCTTCGACGAGACGCTGACGAACGTCCTCGCGGTGGACGACGACGGAGCTGGCGGGACCGACTCGACGCTTCAGGACATCCAGCTGGACCCCGGCACCTATATCATCCTGGCGAACAGTTGCTGTTCGGGGCACACGGGCCCCTACACCCTCACATTGATTCCCGAGCCCTCAATTCTGCTGCTCCGTCTCGCTGCTGTGGGCACCCTGATCGCACTGGCACGATCGCGGAAGCGGCGTCGCTGACGAGTTTGTGCGCTTTCCCGTATGGTGCAAAAAACTCAGTCGACCGTCTAAGCGGCCCTCCTTTCGTAGTAGTTGAGTACCCCACCCAGCCTCTCACGGCGCACGACGGCGGAATTCATGTCGACGAAACCGTGCCGCTCCTCGATCAGCCGATTGTCGAGTCCCCGATGATTCCGCCCGAGGTGATTCAGTGAGATTACGCGCGATCTGTTTCATCCACTCGCCGCTTAGGCCTTCGAGTACGATCCGGATCTTCTCTTCGGAAGAGAACTTCCGTCGGCTTCGCCGACGGATCTCTCGCACCGCCGCTTCAGTGGATTGCTTCGTCTGGTTCGACGTACGGACACGCTCCTTGTGGTCACAGACCCCGGAATGTGTTTCTCAGCTTAGAAGGCTCTGGAGTCCGGATATTGCTGACGGGCTTCAGTCCTGGTACTTGTCGATACGCTAGGCGGTATGCAGCACGAGTAGCCGAAACTGCTCGATCTCGAGCCACGAATCGACGATCCGGTCCTGCACCATCTGCTTGTTCGCCGGTAGCTCGCCCTCGGTCTCGCGCGAGAGCAGCGCTCGCACATCACGTCGAAGCGCTGGACGCGATCTGACTTTGTCGTCCGCGTCCTCGGCTCTGCGGCTCCAGGCCGTGCATCCTACCCCACTATCCGCGACTGCAGGGGCGCCGAAGTCCTCGCGGGACGAGTCAGCGACTGGATGCCCGGCTTACGTGCTATGGGTCTGATTCTCGACTTTTCTCGTTTCTCTGTTTTTACGGAGGGGCTTCGCCATGGGTGAATTTCAGACCCGGTCCGCCCGCTACGGCGTCGATCCCGATCTTCGTATCGTCTGGACGAGCGCCAACTGGGACCGATTCGCGCTTGAAAACGGCGCTCCCGAACTCACAGGGGGCGTGGTCGTCGGGCGACCGCTCTTCGACTTCGTCGAGGGAGCGGAGACCCGGGCGATCTACAATGCCATGTTGAAACGGGTGTGCGGGTTTGGCGCCCAGATCGACCTGGGCTTTCGCTGTGACTCACCAGATGTTAGGCGTTTCATGATGCTCCACATGACTTGCCCTGAGGACGCCCAGTTTACGCTCGTCGCCGAGCTGTTGAGCGAGGAGTCTCGCTCGCATGTCAGGCTGCTCGATCATGGAGTTCCGCGGCTGGGCGACCCGATCGTGATCTGCAGCTTCTGTAAACGCGTCGAGTCTCGAAGCGGCGCCTGGCACGAAGTCGAGCAAGCGGAAATCGAGCTCGGAATCGTCGAGGACTCACCGCTGCCGCCGCTGTTCCACAGCGTTTGTCCTGACTGCAATGCGGCCGCCGCGGATTGCTGAGTCGCGCGCCGCCACCCAAATATCGAGCGGGTCTTCCGAGGCAGGGCGACGAGATGTCCCATGAGATGTTCTTCTAGTCTGGGATCGACCGGTGTGAGGTGTTCGAGCGCATTCTGGGTCGCGGTGCCCGTGCTGTGCCAAAAGTCGGCCGAGCAAAAACGCTCGCGAGTCCAGATCCTTAGAGCGTCAGGCGGGTGGAGAAGCGCAGCCGCGGGGGCGCGTCCGGCGGCAGTTCGAGTCGCGGCAGTTCTCCAAGTCGAAAGAAGTCGTTGTCGAAACCGATGCCAAATCCGACGACGCGGCGGGCGGACAGCGGGCCAACGGGGTGGCTGACCGTCCAATCCGTGACGAAGGTGACACCATCGTTCGTATCGAAGGGGTCGGCGTGGATAGGCAAAGTAAGCGGCGTTTTCTGCACCACCGCCAAGTAGTCTTCTGACAAGCAGGCCGCGAACGAGGCGCATTTACCACGTCTCGGGACATCGGCGATCACACGGGCTACTTCGGAGAAGCCGAGAAGCACTTCCGGCTGGTGAGCACGACGGGCGACGTCAAGCCGGCCCTCGACGCACTGCGCGAGCTCGCCTCGCCTCGCCTCCCTGAGCGCGAAGCTCGTCCATCGAGCGCGAAGCTCGTCCATCGAGTGCAGTCCTTCGCGCGCTAATGAAGCTCCCGCTGACTGATTCCCGGACACGGCGCGTGCTATCCACTCGCCAGTGGACCGCGCCAGAGACCTCCTCCGCCCCTTCCGCGCCGGCTACTTCTTCGGAGGCTTCAACGGCCTCACGTGGATGATGACCTTCGGCACGCCGATGGTCCTGCTGCTCGAGCGACTCGGCGGCTCCGCGTTTCAAATCGGGCTGACCTCTTCGTTCGTCTTCATCCTGTACCCACTGCAGATCGTGGCGACGGCTCTGCTGTCGCGAATGGGCTTCCAGCGGCAGATGGTGCTGGCGTGGTCCCTCCGCGCGCTGTTCCTGAGTGTTCCACTCGCCATCGCGATCCAAGCACCGGTCGCGCCCGAACCGTGGATGGCCAACAGCGTGGTGGCCGCGGTGTTTGGCTTCTGCTTCTTTCGCGCCTTCGGTGTAGCGGCACACCTCCCGTGGCTCGCCGCCATCCTGCCCGATGAAGTACGAGGGCGTTTCTTTGCCACGGAGGGCGCCGTCGTGAGTGCTGTCGGCGCGGTGGCGCTGCTGGCCTGTGCGGCCCTGTTCTGGGCGCTGCCGCCCTACTCGGCGTTCCGCGCGGTCTTCGGCATCGCGATATTCGGCTCGACGATGGCCATCGCGAGTCTGCTCCGCTTGCCGGCCGGGCCCGCGCCCGCGCCTTCGCCGGTACACGCGATGCTTCCGGAGACGCGCCGCCTATGCCTCGAGCCGGGACTCTTCCGCCAGTACCTGGGGATCACGGCGGTCGGCTCGGTGGTGGGAACGTCCTTCAGTGCCTTCACCATCTACTACCTGAAGACCGAGGCCGGCCTGGCGTCGAGTGTCGTGTTGGGCTTTAGCGCGGCGCAGTTTGGGGGCCAGATCGTGGGGAGCTTCAGCGTTCGGCGCTTCATCGATGGCGTTCCGCTGCGACGACTCATGCAGATTTCGCAGCTCCTCGTCGCTTCGGTCCTCGTCTACTGGGTTTTCATCCTCACGACGAACTCGGTATGGCTCGTGCCCATCGCGTTCTCCTACCTGGTCATCGGCGCCGCCGTCGGAATCTCGAACACGGCCCACTTCACCTTCGTGCCGGAACTCTCTTCCGAGCAGAAGCGCCCGGTGACGATGGCCATCTTCGGGGCAGTCGCCGGTCTGCTCCAGGGCCTCGGCCCGATTCTCTGGGGTCTGGCGCTTGGCACCGGCGCCGCAGGCCCCGGCATCCACCGAGACCGCTTCCTCGTCTTCTTTCTGCTCGGAATCGGCCTGGCAGCGCTCTCTTACCGGCTTTTGGCATCCCTGCCTGAAGTGCGCCGGCACGCTGGGCTGTTTGCTGCGAAGGAGAAATGAGGGGGGACGCGGATAGGCAATACGAGCTGCGTTTACGACGCCGATGCTAGGTAGTGTCATGTCGAGCATGCAAGAACAAACAACTCCTGTGCGTTTTCAGTATGCGTCCGTGCCGGGTTCACTGAACCTTCTCGATTAGCCGATCCTGCGATCAACAACCGATGATCTGCACCACCTTCCTTCGGGACCATCGCGACGCGATTGCCGCGATATCGTCGTCCCCACCGTTCGATCAGAGCTCGGCTAGCCCTTCCCATCCGCGCGATCCGAATTTCGGCGACGCTCTTCCAGTTCGTGGACGATCTCGGCATGGGTCTGCGCGTCGATTCGATAGAACATGAGCGCGATGACTGCGCCGACGCCGAAGACCATCGGAACGATGGTGATCGTGCTGAGAATTCCGTGAAGCGCCCGTTCACTTTGCACCGCACCGGCGACATATCCCGTCGCGGCCAGAATCAGACCTGAGAGTGCGCCCCCCAGCGCGCCCGAAACCTTCTGAAAGAAACCCGTTACCGAGTAGATGATGCCTTCGGCCCGGATCCCACTCTTCCATTCGGCATACTCGACCGTGTCGGGGATGATCGACCAGGTCAGCACGCCGATCGGAGCGCCACCGAATGCGCCGACAATGGACCAGAAAAAGATCATCGGGAGATTGTCGTAGGCTGTGAAGTACACGCCCAGTCCGGAGACAAAGGTCAGCAGGCTGCAAACGATCATGCCGCCGGCCTTGCCGAGGGACGCGCCAACGCGTGGGGCCGCAAGAATTCCCAGAAATGCTGGAATCGCCGTCGAGAGCAGGAAGACACTCCAGAGATCCTCGCGACCCAGGTTGTACTTGAAGTAATAGAGTTTGGCGCCGGTCTGCAACGTGTACGACACCGACCCGAGCACGAACACGATCATCAGGATCCAGAGCGGGCCTGCCGAGCGGAAGATCCGCAGGATATCGCGCGGCCCGACCGTGACTTCCTGGCTCGCTTTGACGCGCTCCGTGACGGTCGCAAAGCAGAACCACAACATCCCCACGCCGAAGACCGAATAGATGATCATCAAAGTCTGGAACCCAGCCGCCGGGGTCTCGAATAACGCTACGAGCCCCGGCGTGATCACGGCGACGAGCCCACCCCCCATCGTCGCGAAGCCGATCCGGTAGGTGGACAGCTCGGTTCGCTCCTGGGAGTCCGCGGTGATCGCCGCGGTCAGGGCCGAATACGGGATCGTGACGACCGTAAAGCAAATCCCCCAGAAGATGTAGGTTGAGTAGGCGTAGGCCGTCTTGGCCGAGTCGGACCAGGGCGGCACGCTAAAGAGCAACACCGAGGCGACCCCGAGCGGGATCGCGCCGAACAGGAGATAGGGCCGAAGTTTGCCCCAGCGCGTCTGTGTCCGATCGGCCAGCAAACCCATCAGCGGGTCGGTGATCGCGTCGGAGAGTCGCGCGAAGAGCAATACCGAACCCGCCACGACCGGCAGCAGTCCGAACACGTCCGTGTAAAAGAAGAGCAGGAAGTTCGTGGTCATCGAGAAATGGAAGTTGATCCCGTAGTCGCCGAAGCCGTATCCGATCCGCTCTCTCAACCCAACGGCGGCAACGGATTCTTTCTCGTCGGCGCCGATCGCGACGTGCTCAGCATTTGCCATCCAGTCTCCCGAGAAGCCCGCAGCGTTGATGCCGAGAAATACGAAGTGTCGATGGCATTGAATCGATAGGGCGCCGAAGCCAGCGCGAATGTGGCTCGGCTATCTATGTCGAGTTGTGACACCGACTTTGCCACATCGCACCAACCAGATCGCCCAATAGATCGCCCAATAGACCGGCCAATAGACCGGCCAAGAAACAGCAGAGGAGACATGTCGTGATCTATCTGAAAGAGAGTTTCAATCGCCGTCCGGCTAGCCCCGCGATTGGAGACGACTTCGTTCGCGTCATCGAAGACGAATTCCTTCCGAGCGCCCAAGCGCAGGACGCGCGTCTCGTCGGCAGCTGGTTCGCGCATGAAGAATGGTATTCGCACGTTATCGCCTGGCTGGCGCGAGTGGCGAATCAGCCCGGTGCCGTGGCGATCGACGACATCGATGCGACGAGGGTCCTTAACGCATAGATTCTCGTGTATTATCCGCAGTCGATGACACCCGAGCCTACAGCGTACCAGCTTGCGGCAATCATCTCTGGCGACATCGTGGGGTACTCACGGCTGATCGGCAGTGATGAGAGGCCGTCGAGATGTATCGGTTGGCAGGACGCATGTCGGAAGAAGAGCTGCAGGAACTCAGGCGCAATCTCCAACTCGCTGGATTGCCCTGACCAACGCGGCCATTTGACATGGGATTCGCGCCAGCCAGATCGAACGCCGGGTGCGGCAAGCCACCGCTGCCGAGTTGCTATTCATCTTCGTCGGGCTCGACTGGAACCGGCGGAGCCAGATTGCGCGCGCCTTCCGCCGAGCAAGTCCCAACGCGCCTTGCATCCCATCGGGTCACGATGGACATGCGTCGGCCTGCCATTTCAAAGCTGACGGTTGCCTTTCCCTCGCCTTGATCCCCCTCAGCCGAGAATTTGCCCGTGCCCCTCGATTTCTGACCATTGAGGTTACAGCGGAGCTTCCACGACAGTTCGTTCTTTCTGACCTTGACTCCCCTGATCTTGCATCCCTGCGCTTCGGCCCAGGGCATGAGGGTCTGTGCCGTGATCGGATCGCTCGTCACGCATGATTTGAGCGTTTGCGTCGAGGGCTTCGCCTGCATCGGCATCTGGACCCGAACGTCGAATATCCACTGGCCCGCCGTGAGGACGAGTCCTTCCTCGGGAGGATCCGCGGCAAGAGCCGGAGACGACCCCAAGGCGATCATCAGCAGGAGAACAGGAATCGTGGTCCGAAGAAGCTGCGGCATGATGCTCCCCGTTGCGCACCTTGGTTGAGACGCCGCCCGGTGCGTGGCTGGATCTCGGCGTCCACGGCCTATTCTACACAGCTCGGTGCCGCGATGGATTCCCCCTTCGGGCCATCCGGCGGCTCTGCGGAATTGGCCATTATGTCGTCCAACGGAGACAGACGGTACGACGCACTGGCAGGCTGCCGCGGGTGCAGATAGCGTCGATCCATGGCACAGCGACGAGGCCCGGACCGGGGCCTGTTCGATCTCTGGTCCAACTTCTACGACGCGCCGCTCATTCAGCGGCTGACGGACCTCCGTCCTCACGGTTGCTTTCCGACCGCACTAACGTGGAAGTTCGAACGTCTGTCGCACGCAGCGGTCAGCCGATTCACACGGAGTACTCGTACAAGTACCTCGACCGTGACATCGTCGGCCTCGCCGACGCAACGGGATACTCCGTGGTCGCCGAGTTCCACGACAGCCGGCGCTGGTTCGCCGAC
>JAQBEG010000738.1:0-3096 GCA_032123985.1 Deltaproteobacteria bacterium | reverse complement strand
TGTGGACCGGCATCCCGGTGTACAAGCTCACCGAGGAAGAGACCGAGCGTCTCCTCAAGATGGAGGAGAACATCCACAAGCGCATCATCGGCCAGGAGCAGGCCGTCGCCGCGGTGTCGCAGTCGATCCGTCGCACCCGCGCCGGCCTGAAGGACCCCAAGCGTCCGTCGGGGTCGTTCATCTTCCTCGGTCCCACCGGCGTCGGAAAAACCGAGACGGCACGCGCGCTCGCGGAGTTTCTCTTCGACGATGAGCATGCGATGGTGCGGATCGACATGAGTGAGTTCATGGAGAAGCACGCGGTCTCCCGACTCGTCGGCGCGCCCCCCGGATACGTCGGCTACGACGAGGGTGGAACGCTCACTGAGGCGGTGCGTCGCCGTCCTTATAGCGTCGTTCTCTTCGACGAGATCGAAAAGGCCCATCCCGATGTATTCAACATCTTCTTGCAGATTCTCGATGATGGTCGTTTGACGGATGGGCAGGGACGTACGGTGGACTTCCGCAATGCAGTGCTCATCATGACCTCGAATATCGGGAGCCAACACATCATCGACCTCGATATTTCTGAGGAAGCCGAAATGCGACGTCGCGTGCTGGATGCGCTTCGCTCGCATTTCAAGCCCGAGTTTCTGAATCGCATCGACGACGTCGTGATCTTCCACGCACTGGCCGAGGATCAGATCGCCCATATCCTCGACATCCAACTCGATCTACTGCGCGGCCGGCTGGCCGAACGACGATTGACACTCGAACTCACCGATGCGGCCGTCGAGTTTTTGGCCAAGCGCGGCTACGATCCTCAGTACGGTGCTCGTCCATTGAAGCGTGTGCTCCAACGCGAGGTGCAGGATCCGCTTGCGATGAGAATTCTCGAAGGAGAGTTCGTCGGTGGAACGACGGTTCACGGTGACCTCGCGAGCAACGGAGATGCGCTGGTCTTCTCCTGACGAGCCCATTGTCGCCGGGGTCTTTAGTAATGGATGTACTTCCCCAGATGGGGCGGATTGTGACGAGCTGAACTACATTCCGTGCGTGGATGGAGGCGGCGGATCGCGTTCGGCTTCCCGGAGGTGTGAATGGTTTCGGTCGAGGTGACCCCGGTATCGCTTCCTCGAGATACAGTCCGCTTCGTAAAGACCTGGTTTCCGATCTACAAGAACGATCCGCACTGGGTCCCGCCCCTCATTTCCGAACGCAAACGTTTCTTCGATCCGCGAAAGAATCCCTATTTCAAGGTTGCGCAAGTGCAGTGCTTCATCGCGTCGCGTGCTGGGCGAGACGTTGGCACAATCGCGGCGGTCGTCGACGAGGCCTACCAGGCCGAAGAGGCGGGAACGGGTTTCTTCGGTTTTTTCGAGTTCATCAACAACATCGAAGTGGCGGGATCACTTCTCGATGCGGCCCGGGCGTGGTTGGCGGATCGAAAGATGAATCGGGCGATCGGTCCGTTCAACTTCAATACGAACCATGAGTTCGGCTTGTTGGTCGATGGATTCGATAGCGATCCCTACATCGCCAACCCCCACAACTCGTCGTACTACCCCGTGATTTATGAAGGGCTCGGATTGCGTCCCGTGATGGATTGGTATGCGTACCGCGTTGATTCGGAGATGACCGGCGTCAAGAGGATGAAAAGAGTCGGGGATCGCTTGTTGTCCAGGCATCCGGAGATCACGATCCGATCGCTGGATCTGTCCCGCTTCGACGAAGAAGTTTCGATGCTGCGTGAAATCTACCGCGACGCCTGGGAGCAGAACTGGGGGCACGTTCGTGTCAGCGACGAGGAGTTCATTTTTATCGCCGAGGGGCTCCGGCAGGTCATTGATCCCGAGCTTTGTCTCGTCGCCGAGATCGGGGGGCGCGTTGCCGCTATTTCCGTAACTTTACCCGACATAAATCAGGTCGTGAAGAAAATGAACGGTCGAATCTTTCCCTTCGGTTGGCGACATTTCTTGATGCGCAAGCAGATCATCGATCGAGTTCGAGTCTTCATGCTCGGAGTTGCTCAGGAATTTCAAGCTCTGCCTTTGGGTGCGGCGCTCTACGCCCGTTCCTTCGATATTGGGGCCTCAAAGGGGCTCGGCCAGGGGGAGGCTTCCCTGATTCTCGAGAACAACGTGCGAATGCGCGGTGCACTCGAGAAGATGGGGGCGACTATCTACAAAACCTATCGGACTTACGAGATCGAAACCCAGTCGGGCTAGGTCGTTCAAGCGAAGGAAGGAGAATCAGCCTAATGGATATTCAATGGCACGTAGTGACGGATCTTGATCCGTCTTGCCGCGACGCTGCGGAATCGCGGATCAAAAAACTTGGCGAGGGACAGAAGGATTTGATCCACGTAGTGGTGCATGTCGAAGGCAGCAACCATCACCTACATGGCGCGGCAGAGGCGAAGATCCGATGTCAGGCAAAAGGGAGAGAGTTGATCGCGCATGAGCGAGACGAAGAGCCCGAGATCGCACTGACACGGGCGGTCGACGTCTTCGAGCGAGAGGTTCGCTCGATGCGAGCGAAGCGCCGAGACCATCGTGGCGGTAATCGCGTGCGCCCGGCCGCGGAGGAAGAGATCGACGAGGAGGATTCGGCGGTGACAGAGGGCGGCGATTGAATCGGAGATCCGGAGAGGCCAGTAGCTGACATGGACGACCAGGATCCGCAGGAAACGCTCGAGTGGCTCGAAGCACTCGATTCAGTTTTCGAGCGAGAGGGCGTGGAAAGGGCGCATTTTCTAGTGGGCCGACTTGTTAGGCGTGCTAGACGGAAGGGCGCTCATCTGCCCTACCGCGCGACTACGGCCTACATTAATACGATCTCGGAGGCGGTTCAAATTGCGAAGCCGGGCGACAACGTCCTCGAACACCGGATCAAATCCTTCGTTCGCTGGAATGCCATGGCGATGGTCGTCCAGGCCAACCGGGTCGACCCATCGCTCGGTGGGCATATCTCGAGTTTCGCCTCGGCGGCAACTCTCTACGAAGTGGGCTTCAACCATTTTTTCCACGCGCCGACGGACGAGCACGGTGGGGATCTTCTCTACATCCAGGGGCATGTCGCACCGGGCATCTACGCACGGGCGTTTCTAGAGGGTCG
>JAQBEG010000737.1:0-3282 GCA_032123985.1 Deltaproteobacteria bacterium | reverse complement strand
CCGACACGGATGACGACGCCAAGGCCATGATCGAGAGCGCTCGACCCGACGAGCCGATGCTCGGAGTCGAGGCCTATGAGGATTGGAATTACTTCAGTGGCGTTCGGGACAGGAGTCTTCCTGCCGTACCCAACATCGAGGGGCACCGAGAGTCCTTCGACATCCTGGGCTGGGACTATGAGCCCGGCGACCTCATCCTCTTTCACGGACATATCCTGCACGGAGCACGCGGTGGCGTCGAGTCGCCGAACCCGCGCCGTGCCCACGCATCGCTCTGGGCGGGGTCGGATGTGCGGTACCTGCACAGGCCCGGTCAAATCATTCCGGACCCCCGCGCCCTCTACGAGTACAAACCGAAGACGGGCCAACCCCTTGGCGACTTCCCGGACGTCTTCCCAGTGATCTGGTCTCCTGATGAAGCGGACGCGGCGACCGCCGACTGACGACTCACGACTTCGACTCTACAGGCTCTCAATGGGGACATTTCCGAAGCGTGCGGTTCGCTATAGGGTCCCGGCCCCCCATCGAAGCGCACGTCGAAGCAGCTCGATGAAGATTGGATTTTCCCAGGAGCCACGGACGACCTCGGCGATCTCTTGTATCGGACGCATGTCGTACTTTCCGCAGCAATGACCGAGAGTGATGTAGAGAACCTCGCCGTCGCCGACCGGGTGGGTGTAGGCGACAAGCCTGGGATCATCCTCGGGCCATTCGTTCTCGACGTACCCCGAGTGAAATGTCCCCGAATAACGGGTCTCGAGCAGCGGCTTCACGTCACCGTAGTATTCGCACAGGTAGATCTCGTCCGAGGCCTCGAAACTCTCGATCCCCTTCACGAGCGGATGTCCCGGATCGGAAACCGTGACCTTATAAGGTTGGATCGGTGGGTGGGAAATAAACCGGCTGCCCAACGTCTCCATGAACATCGTATGGCTCCGGGGGCATTGCAGACCATCGGGCGTAAAATCCAGAATGGCATTCGTGCCATGCAGCGCGATCCAGCGCTTACCAGCGGTTACGAACTCGCGAAGTGCCCGCTCCTCGGCCTCGGTCGGTCGCAGATCGCAGGTATAGGTCACCAGGAAGTCGGATTGGGAGATCGCTTCGGTGTCCGCGAAGCTCTCGGCGACACGGGTGCAGACGTCCTGATCCTCCGCAAGGAGCTTGAGCAATTCCAGCCGTGCAAAGTCCGTGTCGTGGTAACGGGCGTTCGCCACGAGGTAGGCGCGAATCGGTTCAGACATGGGCTCAGAGGCTCCTTCGGATCGTGTGTGCCCACGAGAAACCTCGCCGGTCGAGATTCAGTTCGATGACCAGCTACTTCGAGAACATCTTATGCCAACCCTCGGCATCCGATATGCCCGCGATCGTTCCATTGGATCCGTACATCGCGAGAGGCCCGTATGAGGTGAACAAATAGACGGTTTCTTCCGGAAACGACGTCTTGGGGTGCTCGGCGCCCATCCGTTCCCGGGCGAAATAGCCGGCCTTCGCGACTCCCCCCTGGTATTCGATGCGACCCTCGAGCACGTAGAAGTCTGCCGGAGCGAGGTGCCTATGGGGCGGCGCGAAAGTCCCCGCGGCCTGCTTGAACATGATGGTCCAGGTTCCCGTCTGGGGACAAGCTCGAAGCAGCTTGCCCCATGCGCCCTCTCCGAGAGTCACCCAGGACATGTCTTCGACATTGACGAGCAACTCTTCCGGCTGAAAGGTCATACAGTTTCCTCCACAAGCGCTCCCTCAGTATCTGGCTGAGTACCCAGTCGATCGGCATGCGACGATCGATGTTCGGATCTGAAAGGATAACACGCCGTTCGGCCGGGCACGCTGGGACATCGGACGCGTTCTCGGGCGCGACCCCACCACGTCGAGGAAACTTCCTTGGCTCACTATACTGCCCAATCAACCCAAGGAGATTGCCGTGCCAGACGGAAGAAATTACGAACACATCCTGTACGAAGTCGAGAGAGGGCGCGCCCGTCTAACTCTGAACCGCCCGAATCAGCGCAATGCGCTTTCGCTCTCACTACTCGAAGAACTTCGAGACGCTCTCTGGGAAGCGGATGACGACCGGTCCGTACACTGCGTGATCCTTCGAGGAGCGGGTTCGGGGTTCTGCGCCGGGTACGACCTTGCTCCCACTCATCTGATCCGTCCCGACGATGGAGTGAAACGCCGAACGGGGCGGGGGATCGACGATGACACGTGGATGCTCGAGCGCTTTCAGCGCTGTATTCGAACGCTCTGGGAGATGCACAAGCCTTCGATCGCGCAGATCCATGGCCACTGCCTCGCCGGCGGGACGGACCTCGCGCTCTATTGCGATGTACTCATCGCCGCCGACGATGCTCGCATCGGCTTTCCACCGCTGCGGAATATGGGGGCACCGCCGAATCATCTATGGCTCTACAATTGCGGTCCCCAATGGACCAAGCGACTACTCCTCACCGGTGATTCGGTCACCGGCGAAGACGCTGCACGCATTGGCCTCGTGATGAAATCCGTTCCGGGAGAGTTTCTCGAGAGCGAGGTCGAGGGACTGGCGGATCGTTTCGCACTGGTCGATCCGGAACTCCTTTCGGCGAACAAGCGCATCGTGAATCTCGGAATGGAACTAATGGGGGCCCAGACGCTGCAACGAATCGCTTCCGAGAACGACGCAAAAGCCCACACCACCCAGGCGGCTAGACAAGTCTTCAAGGATCTCGGGACGAAGGGCGTCAAGCAGGTCATCAGCGATCGCGACGCTCCGTTTGGCGACGGCTTTGCTCGCGTCATCGGTCCCGAACGCAGAGACGCGGAGGGAAGACTCCTACCCCCTCAGAAATAGCTCGCGGAGAATATCGGGAGGGAATCAGGATTGCGGCAACCCACTTCACTGGAAGGCAATGTGACATCCGACGTCGGAGCAGTGAAGGGGATCCGTTGGTTGGTCTCGCTGACACCCTGGCTGATCTTCGCGCTGGCCCTTGCAACTCGTGGCTTGCAATGGACGTCCGTCCTGATCGCCGATCGCGTGATCTTCTTCGGAAACGACGCCTACTACCACATGCGGAGGATCGTGTTCGCGCTGGAGCGATTCCCCGAAACGCTCCAGTTCGACACTTATGTGAATTTTCCGGAGGGCGCCAAAGTCATCTGGCCCCCTCTCTTCGACGTCGCCATCGCCCTGATCGTCCGACCCTTCTACCGGTCGACGGACGTAGACCTGGTCGAACGCATCGTGATATGGATCCCGCCGCTGCTCGGCGCCAGCACCGTCCTGGTGCTATTCTTCCTCGC
>JAQBEG010000736.1:0-6738 GCA_032123985.1 Deltaproteobacteria bacterium | reverse complement strand
GCCCACGTCCCGACGACTTCCCCGGTTTGATCGAGCTCGGACTGTGATGTCCTTCGCGATGCTCTGTGTGGTTTCGAGCCCCGCCCAGGCCCTCATGATGGTGTCGTTCGAGGGCGTGGTCACGGACTCGTTCGTGTTCACGGACTCGTTCGGCTTCGGCACGGGCAACAGCGTGCTCACCGGTCGGACGCTGACGGGCTCCTTCTTCTACGATCCGGATCTGGCACCCTCCGCCAGCGACATTGTCTTTCACCAGACGACGTCCGATTGCGCTGCCTGGTTCTAAACGCATTGGGCATCGCGGCAACACTTCCTGCACGCTACCGGGAATACAACCCGGACTACTACGCGACGTTCTTCGAAGACCCGGACGGCATACGCCTCGAGATCGTGACCAGAGCCCCAGCCCGGGATGCGATCGTGCGCCATTGGGACGAACTGACGATGTTCCTCAACCCATGTTGGAACTCAATTCGCGGAAGGCGTAGTTCCCACCGCGCGCACGTCGACCAGAATGCCGGACAGGTGCGACATCCCTGACAGACGTTCGATGTTTGCGACACCGTCACCCGAAAGATAGTTTGAGTTGACGCCCGGGTGAGTTCGTGCGTGGCGGAGACCTTCCGCCTTCTCGTGCCCCCAACACTGCGGAATGGCGATCGTCCGCGGCATCATTTCGTCCGTCACACGAACTGGAATCGTGATTTGCCCATGAGCGGATTCAACT
The DNA here is from genome assembly GCA_032123985.1 of Deltaproteobacteria bacterium. GTDB lineage: Bacteria > Myxococcota_A > UBA9160 > UBA9160 > UBA4427 > UBA4427. The sequence continues at coordinate 6,011 of JAQBEG010000736.1, read as the reverse complement.
TCGACGCGATCGTTGTGTCCCACGCCGATGCGCCGCGCATCCTCGGGGTTCATGTACACATAGTTGGTCGTTTCCTTGACCAGCGCCTCGGAGTTGGATGAGAACGTGTTCATCCGCCTCATCTCTCGCTTGCCGATCAGTTTGATCCGGTCGGCATTATCAATTTCGTCGCGATACAGCGTTTCTGCACTTTCGTGGAACGTCGACACGAATTCTTCGGGGGCGAGTTCGACGAGTCCGCTTTCCGTCAAGACACGCGGGCTTCCGAGAAAGTTCCCGCCTTGGTACTCGGGGAGAAGCATGCCGTGCGGATGCTGCTCTGCCATTTCTTTACAGCCGGGTAGCCCGGCCTTCTTGAGCATGCCGCCGATCATGATCTGGGGAAGATTGACCCAACGCTTTAGTGGCGAATACGAAAGACGCGCGGCCAACTTCACCGCAAAGCTCGCCATGCGATTGCCAAACAAGGTGACACCCAGTGCATCGGCGAGGCGCGTGAACATCCACCATTCCGAACGTACGTCCGGAGGTGCTTCGAGCACCGCGTCCGCATAAATCATGTAGGGCGTTGGTGTGCAGCCCGCAAAGCTTTGCAGCGCGTAGGGGATTTCGGGTCGTTCCATCCATGTCGGTGCCGGAAGTACATAGTGAGCGAGATCGCCAACCTCGTTGCGAAACAGATCAATCGAAACGAGCAACTCGAGTTTTCGAAACGCCTTGTCGAGTCGGCCTCCGGGGTTGCTGCAGGCCAGCAAGGGGTTGCTGGCTTCGACAATGAGAGCGGTGAGTGGGCTATCCCTGTTGTTCAAAATGTCGTCAGCGAGCATGCCCGACGGTTGTTGCCCGGACACGGTTGGCAAACCGTCGCTGCGATCGCGACTGAACATCATTTGTGGGTCGTCGATGATCTCCGCCGCCATGTCGAACAGGCCTTCGCCCATCAACGTTCCGCCGACCCGATCGAGATTCCCACTCACGGCGTTGATGCTTTCGAGCAACCAGAAACAAAGCGTGCCGCTTCGTCCTTGATTCACCCCCGTAGCCATGTAAAGGGCAGCGCCATTGGCCGAGCCATGCGCACGCACGAGATCACGTAGAAGGTCTGCGCTCACGCCCGTCACACGCTCTTGTCGTTCGGGAGTCCATTCCGCCACGACCTTCTCTAGGCTTTCCAGTCCGGTCATTATCCTGGCGATGTGCGTCCGGTCGATCGGTTGTGTGCGCAACACTTCCCGCAGAAACGCAGCAAGAAAGAAGAGATCCGTATCGGGCCGAATGAAGACATGCTCACCCGCCTGCGCGCTCTCGACGCGTCGCGGATTCAGAAACACCACGCGTCCACCCTGCTTCGTGATCGCGCGAAAGCGTTCTGCGCTGCGGGGCAAGTGATAGAGGGTGTTGCCCGAAACCGCGGGGTTCGCTCCAAGCACGAGCATGAACGAAGTCTTGTTGACGTCCGGGTGGGCGAGCCGCATGGGAGAGCCGTACATCTCTTCGTTGACGCGAAACTTGTTCATCGTGTCGCACGTGCCAGTTCCATACATGCGCCGCGAGCCCAGTCCTCTAAACAGTGCGCCGCGCAAAATCGGTGAAAGCACGTTGGCCCCCGCAGCAGAACCCGCGAAGTGCCCCAGCGTTTCGGGGCCGTGTTTCTCGACGAGTTCTCGGATCTTCGCGGCGATTTCCGAGATCGCCTGCTCCCAACTGATTGCCTCGAACTTCGACCCCACCCGCTTCAACGGATGCAACACGCGGTCGGGGTTGTGCTGCACCGATGCCCAACGCGTTCCCTTCACACAGGCGTAGCCCTGGCTGACGACGTGCTGCTTGTCCGGACGGATCTCCTTGATGGCGTTGCCTTCAACGTCAACCTCAAGTCCGCAAGTTGCTTCGCAGATCCGACAGAAGGTGAATTTGGTTTCTTGCATGGGGACCTCTGGGCGGTTGGCCTATTCGAGTTCGACTCCGAAGTATTCGATCTGGGGAACGAGTTGTTCGCGCAATCCTTTCGCGGTGAAGTCCCACTCTTCTGGGGTGTACTTGTGCACGCCGAACTGCCCTTTGGGCTTTTCGGCAAGATACTTCAGAATCGCATCCCCGTGTTCATCGCTGAAGTCACGGCCCATCTTTTCGTATGCGTTGCAGAGCGTCGTCATCGACGCAACGCGCCCGTGGACGCGCTCGGCTCGCAATAGCTTCTCGAGTGCCGGCGTCTTCACCATGAACACCGCGGGCCGCGTTGTGGCGTCAAATAACATATCGATCTGGCCAGGATCGATGCGGCAGCGCCGAAGCCCGTTGCTCGCGTCGTCGTCGGAGAACTCCAGGGCGATCTCGATCATCCATTTCGCTCCCACCGAGCACACTTGCGTTCGACCACTTGAAAACCCTCGACCCAGAGTCTTCCAGGAATTCGCGACCGGCCCCTCCCCGGCTCTGAGAATGACGCGTGACGCCTATCGCGGCGGCGCCTCCGGCATCAACGCCTGCGCGGTGGCCGTATCGAGGAACAGATGGTTCCAGAGTTTCAGCGTCTTCCGTTGTGTGAGGAGGGGACGCAGGGCCTCCACTTTTGTCGCGTAGCATTGTCCACAGGGCGCCGCGATGAGGACGACATGTTTATTCTTCTCTTCGCGAACGAGGCGGACCAGATCCTCGAGTTCGAAGAGGGTGACCCCGCGAATTCCGTGATCGAGCGAGATAGGACCGAACTCGCTGTAGGGTCGATAGGTGACATCGGCGACCCAGCCGGCTTCGAGCAACGCCTTCTCCGTCTGGTCACCATCATCCTGGGACGCAAGCTGCATGAAACGGTTCAATTCGCCGTGTTCGTCTGCGGCGCGCGCGCATGAGGTGATCACGATGTCGATCTCGTTGGCCTTTTCGAAGGAATCGACGATGCCCCGGCGCGATGTCACCGCCGCATACGCCTCGCTCGGGACGACGGCAGGCGCGAACAAACCGACGTACTCGATGTCGGCGTCGATCCCGTCGAAATAGCCGAGCGAGGAGACCGGCGCGGTTCGCGGCCTGAACACGTCGAAGCCAGGCGTGAGAGCATGCAACGCGAGCGGCGGAAGGTCGAACTGCTTGCGAAGATACCCGGCCAGGCTGCGCGCGACGCGGTCCACCGTTCCTCCGCCGCCCAGCCCGATGCAGACACGCTTCTTGACCTGCCTCACCTCGCCGATCAGTTGCACGACGTGACGAGCCGCCGCGTCGGCCACGAGGTCTCGTGCACCCTCGCCCCGCGCGTCGATCACGTGGATCTCCTCGCGATCCTGTTTGAACTGATCCGCGATCCGCTGTTGCAACAAGATGTTATTCGGCGGATCGAGTCGAATGAATCCGAGTCGAAGGGCTCGCGCGATCTGCGGATACACGGCTTCGCGCGTGAACTCTCGCCCCAGCTCTTTCGAGAGCCATCTGGCGATCTTGATGCGCGGATCGTTCGTCAGGAATCGCTGACAGATCTCGATTAAGAGTGCGTCGTCCACGTCGTCGTAGCGGCGATATCTACGGGCCATTGGTTTCTCCTTGCCATCGCGGGCGGGTTCGTGCGGGCGTCCTCGCGGAGCGTTTGTCTATCACAGTCAGGACTCATCGGGGCAAACTGTAAATTGAATTCCCAGATTGCATCTTTGAGTGACGACTGTGTAACTAATTGTTTTTGTTGACTTTTTATTTCATCTCCGCAATAGTGCGCAGACAAGAGCACAGTTGTTGTTAGGTAGCGCACTAATCGTGCTTTGTAATCAAGGCTCGCTCTCGGCCGCGCCGGTGGAGAGCAAACGACCTCGCGGGCCGGGTGAATCCAGAAAACCCGTCTTGTGCTCGTAGCGGGATGCTGGGGCGAAGTCGCCCTCGGAAGGTGCAGGGAAAGACACGGATGATCGTTCAGCACCGCCAACCTTACTCGACATCTCAACCGTATTCCCACGCGAACTCCACTCCGCTCAACCCGCCATGCGCAAAGCCCTTTCGTTCCGCGCACTTCACGACCTGGTATGAGCCATGCACCTGGCCCCGAATTGAATGGCGCAGTGAGGGGATGACCGCATGCGAACCGACGCGTCCCGCGGGAGGAAATTGATGGCTCAGCTCTTCGTTCAAGATGCTTCAAATATCTGGTCGGCATTCCGCCTCACCGAAGATGTCTATCGGTTGTCTCTCGCGGCGCCGCACAAAGACGCCACACACGAGTCGCAGCGCGCAACTCGTTCTCTCCGCAACCCCATCGTCGAGCCGGATCGGGTCGAACGGCTGTCACGGGAGGGTGCGTTGCTTGTTAGACATGTCGCCGCGGGCAACGCATCGCGTACGCCCGACTCCCCGACTTCGTCCGCGCAATGGGCTGTCCTGACCGGATCAGGTACGCCCCTTCGCATCAATGGCGTAGCCATCCCGGTCGGAATCGCTGCGCTGCGGCATCGTGACGAGCTGTGTATTGAAGGAGGCGCCCCGCTCTACTTCTCCTCAGAGCGTCTCGTGAGCGTGGAGACGTATCGCGACGACGACTCTCCTCGCTGTCCCCGCTGTACTTTGCCGATTGAGCGCGGCGATGCCTACGTCTGTTGTCCTGGTTGTAACGTCGTGCATCACCAGCTCCCCGAGCGTGAATGCTGGAGCTACACGCCCACCTGTTCGCTGTGCGCCCAATCGAGTGACCTGAAGGCCGGCTATCGCTGGTCGCCGGAGGGCCTCTAAGGATGTCGACGCAGGGAAATGCATTGGCGGGTTCGCTTGCGGCAACGCTCCAGGCGACCGAGATCTTCAAACTGATCGCAGGAGAGCGCGAGCATTCGATCGCGGGCAGCGAGGTACTCTTCGATGCACGCCATCAGTCGCACTGCTCGAGTCGGCTCGATCGGAACCCGCACTGTCGGTTCTCGCACGAGCACTTCTCCCTGAACGTGACACAGAACCTCACGCTCGCAGCGGCGTTCGCACTCACATCCGGACCGAACGCTCAGAAGAGGCTTTTCGTTCCCGACAGCGCCTTCGTGGCTCGCTTGGTCTGCACCGAATGCGGTAACGATGCAAAGCTCTGGCGGCTGCGCGAGTCGCTCTCGTTCGTCTGCCCCGAATGCGCAAAACCGTGCCCCATCCGCGGGATCGACCTCGTCGAGTGTTTGTCCGCAGGGACTGTCGAGCCCGAGCTCTTGGACCACACACTCGTCGACCTGGGATTTCGGCCGGGCGAAGTCTTCGCCATCGAGGGGGAAGACGCCGCTCGGTGTTATTTCGTGCTCGACGAATCGGGGGCTTCTGCGACCCACGATCTAGCGGGCGACGGCGTTTCGCTGGTGGTCGCGGGACTCGGCAACATCGGTTCCTTTCTCGCCCCGCTGCTCGCGCGAATGGAAGCAGTCTCTCACGTCGTGCTGTGTGATCCGGACGATTACGAGGTCGATCAACAAATCGGTCAGGACATTCCCGCAAACGCAGTCGGACGAAACAAGGCCGCGGTCCAGACGGAGCGTCTCCGCGCCATCCGCCCCGAGCTGCGGGTCGAAACCTTCGCCGCACCCGTCGAGCATCTGCCCCTCGGAAGGCTCCATGGCGCGATCGTGGTGAGCTGCCTCGATAGCCGCTCCGCTCGTCTGCATCTCGCCGCTCGCGCATGGCGCGTCAGTAGCCCGTTCGTCGACGCCGCAGTCGGTGGAGGGTCGAGTCTGCTGGTTCGTACGAACGTGTATATGCCCGCGCCCGACGCGGCGTGTTTCGAATGCGCCTTCGACGCCCACGACTACGAGAGCCTCGAGCAGATTTTCCCGTGCGCAGCGGAAGCCGTCCGCGACGAGAAACCTGCTCCGGAGCAAACCCGGAATCCCGAGCCCCGCCTATCGGCGGGTGTCCTGAGCACACGAGTTGAGGTCTAGCATGGACGAGATCGTGAACCTGTTTCGAAAAACGCAATACGACGAAGGCATGCAGCTCGCGGCCGAGAGCGACCTACTCGAACTCCAGTCCCTCGACGATCGGCGCTACATCGCCGTCTTCTCGTGTAC
>JAQBEG010000735.1:0-3039 GCA_032123985.1 Deltaproteobacteria bacterium | reverse complement strand
ACCTTCGGGGTCGAGCAGCGAAACCAGCAACCGATAGAGCACGGGCGATTCCGACGACCACGGCTTCGCGCGGGGTATCGGCGCCTCGACCCGCGCCACGTGCCCCTCGAACTGGAACGCACGAAGCGGCCAGAATGGGTGGGCCACCGGCACATCAGCCGACAAACTCCGTCGAATGACCGGCCGGCCGGTCGCCGCGAGCAACTGCGTCTCGACGCGCCAGCCTTCTTCGGGCTCGACATCGAATGCGATCTCGGCCTCGAAGTCGAGATGTGCCTGGCCTGTCTCGGGATCCCAATCGGCGACAACATGAACGTCGGCGATATGCGTCTTGCCCGTTGCGTACAAATAGACCTCTCGATGCAGCCCAGCCATCCACCAGTGGTCCTGATCCTCCAGGAAACTCGCATCCGACCACCGCACCACGGTCGCAGCCAACAGATTCAAGCCCGGCTCGACCAACCCGGTCAGGTCAAATTCCGCCGGCAAACGAGAATCCTTGCTGAGCCCTACGAAAATCCCGTTCACATGCAGATAGAGAACGCTCTCCGCTCCGCCGAGGTGGAGCACGATGCGCCGACCGCGCCAGGACTCGGGAATCTCGAAATGTCGTCGATGAACGCCGGTCGGATTGTCGTGTGGAACGTTAGGCGGAAGCTCGGAGAATGGCATCTGCACGTTGGTGTAGTGCGGCCGGTCGAATCCCTGCACGGTCCAATTGCCGGGCACTTCGATCTCCGACCACGTCGAGTCGTCGAGCCCTACGGTCACCGCCTCAGCCGGAACATCCGCTGGTCGTTCGTAGAATGCGAACGGCCATCGACCATTTAGCGACAAGAACCAAGGCGAGGCGTCGCGCTCGCCCTTTGTGGCGACTTCTGCGTTCGGGAATGGGATCAGCGAACTTCGTGCGGGCAATCGGTTCAGACCGAAGAGTTCGGGGTCCCGCCAACTCGAGCCGACGGGCAGCGATCGAAGCAACGACATCTTACGCATATCATCAGACATTTTGTCGGGCATTTCCTCGGGCATCTGACGACCAGCCTACCGCATGCGCTCGCAATTGCGGCGCAGGGCTCCGTCAGCCAGCGGCCGTTCCATCGGCGGCACCGGTCACGAATAGCTGGGGCCTCAACCCGGTGCTGGATTCGTATCGAGCGGCGATGGTCGCTTCGATTGTCCGCACCTCGTCTAGAGCGACCAATGCGACTGCGCAGCCGCCGAACCCTCCACCCGTCATCCGCGCACCAAAACAGCCGGGCTGCGCTCGAGCGATCTGCGCCATCGTGTCCAATTGCTCATTGGTCACTTCGAAATCATCTCGCAAGCTGGCATGGCTTTCGTTCATCAGCCTGCCCAGGCGGGCCACATCGCCTGCGCGCAGGGCCCCGACCGCCGCCAACACTCGATCGTTTTCGGTCACCACATGACGCGCACGCCGCAGGGTCACGTCATCCAAACCGGACGCGCGTGACGTGAGCTGCTGCGCGTTCAGATCCCGAAGATGGCTGACCCCGAAAAAGTCGGCGGCCTGCTCACAGCTACGCCGACGTTCGTTGTAACCGGAACTCGTATGCGCGTGACGGGTCATCGTGTCCATGATGAGAACGGTGGCCTGCTCCGGCAGTGGGATGCTTTCTGTTGACAGATCTCGGCAATCGATCTTCAGGGCAAAACCGGCCTTCGCATTCGCTGAAATCATTTGGTCCATGATGCCGGTATTGGCGCCCACCCATTCATTCTCAGTAGCCTGTCCGAAGCGAGCCATTTCAATGCCGTCAAAGGGGAAATCTGAGACGGCAGAAAACGCATACCCAATCGCCATTTCCAAAGCTGCGGACGAAGACAGCCCGGAGCCAATCGGCACATCGCTCGTCAGCACGCCTTCCCAGCCCGAAATACGATGTCCGGCTCTTTGAAGCGCGTTCGCCATCCCCTTCACATATTCGACCCAGCCAACCCCTGCGCGTCGAAAATTGTCCAAATCGAATTCCGCGGATTCGGCCTGCTCTAATGACGAGACGACGACACGGCGATCTGCTCGCGGGCGCAGCGCGAGCCAGACGGCGCGCTCGATCGCCATGGGCAGAACGAAGCCATCGTTGTAGTCCGTGTGTTCGCCGATCAGATTGACACGACCGGGCGAACGAATGACGAGAAGGGGTTGCTCCCGAAAGCGATCTCGAAATGCTTTGACAACGCGGCCTTTCAAGATCAATCCCTTTCATTATCATCATCGTGCCGGCGTGATGCAGGATGCAGACGGCGCGACGGAAGCGTAACAAGAACTCCTTTTACCTGGGGCCACTCGATGACAGAAGCCGCTACGCCGCATGATGGGGCGAATTCGCATTCCCGGGGCCGACCAATGCCGCAGCTCCCGCTGCGCGTACTTGTCGACCGAATGATGCATCCGGCGCGAGAGCGTGATGATATGCATGCCGGCCTGCGTAAGATCTACGACGCCTATGGGCCGGTCTCGTGCCAGACCATTCCCATGCTCAAGATGGTCAATCTGCTCGGACCAGATGCCAATCGTCTCGTCTTGCTCGACCAGCAACGAATCTTCTCCGCGAGAAAGCCCTGGATGGCGATCATGGGGCGCATCTTCCCGAACGGCCTGCTCCTGATGGACGGGGAGCAACACAAGACCCATCGCAGAATCATGCACACCGCTTTCATGCGACCCGTCCTGCGCGATTATGCTGCGCAGATGAATCCGATGATCGTGAATAGCGTCGAGAGCTGGTATCGCGAAGACGGGCCAGTCGAGATCTTTCCTGCGGTCAAGCGGATGACACTCGACATGGCGGCCACGATCTTCGTCGGCGCCGAACTGGGTCCGGTGACCGAAAAAATGAAAACGGCGTTCGAGGATCTGGTCGCTGCTTCGATGTCCCGAATTCGATTGCCCCTGCCCGGCCTCGAGTTCGATCGCGGGCTGAAGGCGCGTCGTTTCATGGTCGATTTCCTCTCGAGGCTGATCGACGAAAAGCGCGGTGGGAATGAATCCGACCTGCTCGCACGTCTCGAACGAAC
>JAQBEG010000734.1:0-3245 GCA_032123985.1 Deltaproteobacteria bacterium | reverse complement strand
TTGCTGGCCTGCGTTCTTCGTGCGCGCAGACGGCGTCATCACGGGGCGTCTCGAGAGAAACAGGGCCGGGATCCTCATGTCGACCGTCGACCCGGATCGGCCGCTCTACGACTCCACGCTCGACTGGCGTGATCGCGCGATGCGGGGAGTCCTTCATTCGGGGCGGACGGTCCGCGATGCGCGGTCGAAGAACCGAACGGAGCTCTAGCAATCGTCATCGGAAGCTCCCGGGCTCGGCATCGCTTTTCCCCAGGACGACGTACCTTTGGATCGTGTGACTCCGATCGAGATTCGGGCGGTCGGTCGCGAGCGACTGATCGACGCGCACGCCGTGACCGGACATAGACGCGAACCGAGGAGGAAAGACCATGTTCCAGAAATACAACCCGGGGATTGGGTCGCGTCCCGGAACGCTGGCGATTCCGCCCAACTCGCCGTTCCCGAAGATCACGGTGGTTCAGTACGACACTGAAACGATCAATCGGCAGGAGATCACGGACGTGGACGCGCTGCGCTCCCTGCGTGACTTCAGTGGTGTGACCTGGGTCGACGTGCAGGGATTGGGTGACGAGGCAACGATCCGGGCAATCGGAAAAATCTTCGACCTTCATCCCGTCGCGTTGGAGAGCGCGGTGAACATTCCACAACGAGCCAAGACGGAGTTGTACGAGCATCACCAGCTCGTGATTGCGCGCGCGCCCGTGCTCGACAATGCCGGGAGGGTTGCAACCCCGCAAGTCTGCTTCGTCATCGGAGCCAACTATCTCGTTACGTTTCAAGAACGCTACTACGGGTTCTTCGACGCCGTACGTGAACGACTCCAATCCGGTTTGGGGCCCATGCGATCAAAAGGTCCCGACTACCTGGCCTATGCCCTGATCGATGCCATGATCGATCGATATTATCCTGTCGCACAGTCTCTCTCTGACGACCTGGAGGAACTCGAGGATTGGGTCGTCGAGCACCCGCACCCCGAAGTGCTCGCGCGAATTCATGCGCTCAGGCGTCAGCTGGTCGTGATCCGGCGCGTCGGATGGCCGCAACGCGAAGCCATCAACGCGATGCTCAGAGAGCGAACGCCTTTCTTCGCGGAAGAAAACAATGTCTTTCTGCGTGATACCTATGAACACATCGCGCAGATTGTCGAGCTGATCGACTCAGCGCGCGAAATGGCATCGGATCTAGCGGATGCCTATCTATCGAACGTGAGTCATCGCACGAACGAGATCATGAAAGTGCTGACGCTGATGGCCAGTGTCTTCATCCCGTTGACTTTCGTAGCGGGAGTCTACGGGATGAACTTCGACCATATGCCGGAGCTCCACTCGCGAAATGGCTACTTCTTCATATGGGGGATCATGATCGTTCTCGGAGTCGGAATGACGCTCTTCTTCCGCAGACGCGGTTGGATCGGAACGCCGCCGCCACCGGATTTCAAGTCAGACCGCGAGGACTCCGAGTAGCGCGTTGACCGGAAGCGTGCGGTTACAGATCTGGCTCGTTTGCGACGACGCTCCAGAACAGCCCCCGCAGCTCTCCGACGCGGAATCCGACGGCCTGGTCGGAGGGATATTGCTCGCGGATGCGTGCAAGAAGGGAAGCATCGACGTTCTCGCCATGGCAGGTCGCGCATAACGGCTGCATGTAGATGGGCTCGACATAGCCCGTGCCCCGGCTCCCGAGGCTCACCGTTCGGAAACCCCCGGGCTCGGGATCAATCCGACGAAACTCCTCGAGCAGGGGAATCATCCATTTTTCGGGTGCGTTGTCCGGGTTGCGGAGGCGATGGCTCGTCCGGCCGACCGAGATGCCCGGTGTGGTCAATGCCTTGGCGAGACGGGGCGCCTCCAGGCGACAGGTGTCGATCGCCGCCTCCGCCCCCTTCTGCGCAAGCGCTTCCTGCAGAGCGGCCCCGAGATCCTTGCGGAGTTGGGCAATCGCTATCGCCGCCTCGCGCGGTCGCTCGATTTCCTCGGCGCCGACGACCTCGAGAACGCGGACTCGTTCTCCTGCCTGAAGGCCGCTGAGCACCTCGACCCGCCGTCCTTCCGAACGTTCGCCGGTGGTCACGAGGCGACGCTCCGCGTGGCCGGCGGCGTCCGCGACCGTCGCGAATTCGAGCTGCCCTACGCGCTCGATCGCCGCTTCCGGTACGAGCAGCAGTCGGCGTTCGCCAGCAGGAATTGCGACCCGCGCGAACATTCCGGAAAAGAGACGCTCGTCGGTACTCGGGAGACTCACTTTCACGAGGAGCGTCCGCGCGCCCCGCTCTGCGAAAGGGACGATCTCGTCGATTCGACCCTCGACGGGCTCGCCCAGCGCTGGCACATCCACGCGCAGCGATTCCCCGACACGGAGTCGGACCGCCAGCGATTCCCGAACCGGCGTCTCCACTCGCAAGAGCGTTGGGTCGTAGATTCGGAGCAGCGGTCGACCCGGTACGGCGGTGTCGCCGGGCTCAGCGAGTCGGTCGACCACACGGCCCGCGACCGGCGACCGGATCACGCTAAAGGAGGCAGAGGTCCTCGCTATATCGAGGGCCTCTCTGCGACCGGCAAGTTCGGCCTGGGCGGACCGGAGCTGCGAGGTTGCCTCGTCCAAACGTCGCTGGGGGGCCACTCCTGTGCGCAAGAGTTCCTTCGCGCGGACGTGATCGCGCTGCGCTAGGTCGAGTCGAGCTTCGCTCGCCCGGATTGCTTCCTCCGCCTCGCCGACCCGTGCCCTGAGGTCCCGCGCATCGAGAACGATCAGGATATCGTCTTGCGAGACGCTGGAGCCTGCGCGCACGCGGATATCCTCGATGCGAGCGAGCACTCGCGAGGCGATCGCTGCATGTCGGGCCGACGCCACCTCCCCACTTGCCCATTCGATCGCTGGCCGCGTGACCGCTTCAACAAGCATCAGGTCGGCGTCGGCAACCACTTCGCCCGGCACTTCGACGACGCCCGGTGCGACGCGCTCTTCGCATCCGCCGGAGAGCCAAACCACGGCGGCCATCACTCCGAGAACACCGAGTGCCGCTTCAATCCATCGTCGAACCGCGTTGGTCATTCCGTCTCCTCGATCGATGGCAAGTCGCGAAGTCCATGTCCCGGACGGTTGAGGTATACGCGATAGTAGGCGACCGGTACGATGACCAGCGTGAACGGCGTTGACACGAGCAATCCGAAGATCAACGCCCACGCGAGGCCCGAGAAGATCGGGTCCAATGTGATCGGAACGGCTGCGAGCAGCGCGGTGCCGGC
>JAQBEG010000733.1:0-2899 GCA_032123985.1 Deltaproteobacteria bacterium | reverse complement strand
CTGCACGTCGACCCAGGTCACACCACTGAAGTCACGCAGGGAGCGCAGCGCGTCCACGTCCGTGATCTCCTGCCGATTGATCGTTTCAGTCTCGTACTGAACCACCGTGATCTTCGGAAACGGAGAATCGGGCGGAATCGCCAGCGTTCCCGGACGTGACCCAATCTCCGGGTTGTATTTCTGGAACATGGTCTTACCTCCTCGGTTCGCGTCTCTGTCCGGTCACGGCGTGCGCGGCGATCCGTCGCTTGCGACCGACCGAATCTCGATCGAAGTCAAACGATCCAAAGGTACGTCGTCCCGGGGAAAAGCGATCCCGTGCCCGGGAGCTTCCTATAACGGGTGCTAGAGCTCCGTTCGGTTCTTCGACCGCGCATCGCGGACCGTCCGCCCCGAATGAAGGACTCCCCGCATCGCGCGATCACGCCAGTCATGCGTGGAGTCGTAGAGCGGCCGATCCGGGTCGACGGTCGACATGAGGATCCCGGCCCTGTTTCTCTCGAGACGCCCCGTGATGACGCCGTCTGCGCGCACGAAGAACGCAGGCCAGCAACTCTCGCGTGCGGAGGTGTTGCTGCAGCTGATCCAGAGATGATTGCTCGCCGCTGCGGCTTGCATCATTGCCGGCATCGTGATCTCCGGATAGGTGGTTCCACGGTTGAAGCGGTGGAATTTCGTGCCGATTGCCGCCTGCATCGTGCGAAGCTCCCTCGATGTCACGTTGCCCGCATGAAAGGAGTGGAACAGCATCTCGACACCCTTACGCTTGTATTCGCGATAGAGCTCCGGAAATCGGTAGTCGTAACAAATCAGGATGGCGCAACAAATTCCGCGGATCTCGAAAACGCATGAATAGTCGCCCGGGGTGTAGTGGGCGAGATCACCGGACTTCCCGGATCGATCGCCCGAGCAGAAACGCTTGTCGTATCGATCGACGATCTCGCCGCGGTCGCTGATCACATAGACGGAATTATGCGGTTTGCGTCCGCGGGAAAGACGATGGCTCGATCCAAGGAGAACCCAGAGACCAAGATCGCGCGCGACTTCGAGAATCTGCATCGTCGATGATTCGAGTAATGCCCAGTCGAATCCATCGAAAGAATCGAGATCGCGACCGGCATAACCCGACAATGCGCCTTCACAGAAATGTGCGACGTGCGCACCGCCATCCGCCGCGCGGCGCATTTGCCGTATCACGTACCGTGCATTGTTCGCGATATCGCGACTGACGGGGAACTGGCAAGTCGCAACGCTCAGAGTCATCGCTCGGCCGCTTCGCAGGCAGGTGTTCTACTCGCCTGCGGTCATCGCAAGCAAGCTTCGCGAGGATAACAGAGACTGGCGTAGCCGATCGCATTTCGGGAGAGACGCGTCAGTCCCGTTCACCGAAAGGCACGCCGCCGGCTTCTCGCCGAAGCGAGTCGTCCAGCTCGACCCACGGCGCTTTCGAGCCGACGTGGTAATGAACGTCCGCGGTTTGCTCTGGATCGGAGTCGAGCGTCCCCAACCGAAATCCGATCAACTCGGGCGCCTCGTCCGGTTTTTTGAAGATCGGCGAGCCGCAACAGCTCGCGAAGTATCGATGAATGCCCGGACTGGATTCCCAGCTCGCCAGCAGATCCTGTCCGGAAACGACGGTGAAATCGGCCGACCTGACTCCCACGGTCGTACCGAAACTCGATCCCGAATGTTTGCGGCATCGCCAACAGTGGCAATAGGTGATCGGACCGATAAGCTCGCCACGAATCTCGTATTGAATTCGCCCACAGGCACAGGAACCGTTCAGCATTCGCGTTTCCTCTTACGGCTTGCTCGGGGTGAGCCCGTGCGATCGCTAGCCGACCCGTTCGCTTTCGAAGCCCTCGACATGCTGGGGCGCGTTGCCCGCGATCTCATCCCAGGGCGCCTTCGACCCGACGAAAATATGCGCTGCGACTTTCATCGTCGGATCGGCATCAAGTAGTCCTGCCGGAATGAAATACGCGCCGCCTCCAGGATGCATCATCGGCGTAGGCGACCCGCAGGTGGAACAGCGCCAAACACCCCATCCGGATGGAAGACTGAATTTCGTAATCTCGTCTTCCCCGGAAACCCAACGCAAACACGCTCGAGGCACCATGAATACCGCATTCGATGCGACGCCGGAGACCCTGCGACACTTCGAGCAGTGGCACATCCCCAGTTTCGTGGTCTCCCCGGCGATCTCGAACTCGATCACTTCACAAAGACAACGGCCTCGAATCATGAGCGTCTCCCGCGGCGACTTCAGCGACGTCGCCTGCGTGACCAATTTCGTATCAGCCTCCGCGGCCATCGCGGCCATCGCGGCCATCGCGGCTGGACGATGGTGCCACACGGTCGAAACTTCGACATGACTGAAAAGCGGATTCGCGGGAAATTCTCGGCCTATGCATGGATGTTTGGGGGAAGTCTCTGTAACCGAAGACTCATTGGCGGTGGGGGAGTCCAGAGCGGACTCGTCTCTAACGTTCGGCCTTTACATCCGGCGCCGCGAGGAGCCCGTAGAGCACGACCCGCGCGTGCGCGAAGATCGTGGCTTCGAAGTCGATGCGCCCGTGCGAGAATTCCTTGCGTTTGAGGACTTCAACGACGGCGGGAGCCGGGTTGGCGTTTGGCCACGTGCCCGCGGTCAACATGCCAATGAAGAGCAGGAAGGCCTCGACCTGCCCGGCGCGCAGCTCCGAGATCGCCGCGCGGAGCGCTTCCGCCGAACCGAGGATGATTGGGTGGAAGGCCCGCTTGAACGTAGCGACGGCCTCGGCACTGACGTTGCGCTCGAGCACCGACGAGAGCGCGCTGATCAGCATGCATAGTCGCGGGCGTTCTGCTGAAGCCCGCGAGTACGCCCTCGCGACGGCATCGATGTCTCCAGAGCCGG
>JAQBEG010000732.1:0-2977 GCA_032123985.1 Deltaproteobacteria bacterium | reverse complement strand
GGATGACACTGTCATCCGCATATCGCTCAAACGGACAGTCCGAAAAGGTACGCTCCATCCATCGATCCATTCCGTAGTGAAGGAACAGATTCGCCAGCAGCGGACTAATCACTCCGCCCTGAGGCGTTCCCTTACTTCGTTCCTGAACCTCGCCATCACGGTCAACCATAGGAGCTTCCAACCATCTCCGAACGAATAACATCACCCACGCCGGAGGCCCATGGGCCTCCAAAGCTCGCAGGATCAAATCGTGACGGACACAGTCGAAGAATCTCTTAATGTCGACCTCAACCACCCACGCGTAGCGCCAACAGCGCTTCCGCGTCACTTCCAGTGCATCATGCGCTGACCGATTCGGACGATAGCCATACGAGTCCGGATGAAACTCTTCATCGAGCTCGCGCTCTAGAAATAGCTTCACCGCTCCCTGGGCTATCCGATCCGCAACGGTCGGGATCCCCAGCACACGAATACTCCCGTCTGCCTTCGGAATCTCTTGCCTGAGCACCGGCGGAGGGAAATAGCTCCCCGACGAGAGACGATTCCAGATCTTGTACAGATTCCGGTCTCGGTTCTCATCGAAGTGCTTCATCGTTTGCCCGTCGCAGCCTGCCGAACCTCGGTTCGCCTTGACTTGCTTGTACGATGTCCACACCAGCTCTTTCGGAATCACAAATACTTTTCCCCGAGTGGCCGAGTCATCCTCATTGCGAGTTGTTCGGTCCTCGGTTCGACGTCCTGCACCCCTTCGCTCCGTGTTCATTACAAACACTTCATCACTACTACGAGTGCATCCGCCCCTGGTCGATGGCCTCGGTACTCTCGGCTTGCGGGTGAACCGCTCTCGCCTTCTCCCTTATCATCCTCAACCAGGTTCCCACGTTCCCTGCTATGGCCTTGCTCTGGATCTTGCCGCCTTAACGCCGGGTGCCACGTACCCAGTAAACAGGTCTCCGGTACGCTCATCTGCGCGCGGCTATAAACACGCATTTTGACACCACCTAAGATTTCGACGCTTCATCGCACGGTTCACTTTCGTTCAACTTCCACGAGCAGCACCTGACAGCTCAACTGCCTGCCTTTTCCGAGTCGCTCACCACCACGCCCCTTAGAACACAGCAGCACTCGGCGGTTTGAAGAGTGATCCTGCAATCCCTCTCCGAGGGGCCTACCCTCATCCACAACAGAACATGGAGCTACTTCGATCTCGCTTCAGGTTGCGGTCATCGAGCACCTCCTTCGTGGCACACAGAGCCAGTTCTTGCGCCCCATCGGGATCGGACGCAGCGCGCGTTCCAGATGATTCGTGTCGATCGCGACGTCCGGGTTCGACAGAAAAACTTCGAGACCCTTTTGCCGGGCCAGCGCATAGTTCGCGGCCTTCGTGAACGGGTTCGTGGGCAGCAGCGCCGACTCGGCCATTTCGTGTTTGAGCCATTCGAAGAACTCATCCACGCTGATCTTGCTTCGACTTCCGCGTTGCTCTTGCTTCGCCTCGGCTTCGAGCTTCTTCGATCGGATCTCGTCCTCGATCTCGTAGAGTAGGCCGATCCTCTCGAGTGCGTTCTTCGATCGAGCGGGCTCGACGTTCTCGGCCTGAACGAACCCGCGGCGAGTATGTGCCCAACACAGCGCATGAACAATCTCATCACGCGCCTCGGCATACCCTTCATAGGCGGTATAGCCATCCGTGAGAAGGGTTCCGCAGAAAGATCCGAGGATCCTCTCCGCTTCCCGCTTCGCTCTCGACGAAGCAAAGGGAAACGCGACTTCCTGCTGATCACCGTACACGGGCCAGAAGTAGCCCGTCTTCATCTTCCCCTTCGACTTCCCCTTCGACTTCCTTCCTGCCCGGATCGGCGTCTCGTCCATCGCGAGCACCGAACTGTTCAGGATCGAGGTCAGTTGCGCGAGATAGATCGGCTCCAGTAGATCCAGCGCATCATGGGTCCAGTTCGTGAGTGAAGATCGACTCACCGTGATCCCCGCAGCCGCGATCCGCTGATGTTGGCGATACAAAGGCAGGTGGTACTTGAACTTGTCGACGATCATCCCGGCGAGCAAACTCACATCGGCATAGCTGCCCGGAAGAACCGAGTGCGGGGCGGGAGGGCAGGAGATCTCGCCCGTGTCCCTTCGCTTCACGACGCGACGAACGGTCTCGAGCACGACGTACGAGGCGGGCCGCTGGGCGAGCTGATACGTCTTCTTCTCAGAAATGACTTCGAACTCGTCGTCGGCGAGTCCTTCGATTTCGGGATGAGACGCGACGGTCGTCTCGACCGGAACGGTGCCATCGAAACGGAGTCCAGGTTCTTCCTGCTCCTTCGTGCGGTTCTGCCTTCGGCGAGCATGCCCACGCACCTCCGTCGCAGGCTTCCCTTCGGGATCGGTGGCCGTAGCGAGACTCTCGCCGAGAGAGAGTTGCGAGGGGTCTTCTTCGACAAGTCGTCGTTCCGACTTTGCGCCGAAGAGTTGGTTCTTGAACCAGCGGAGTTGTTGTTCGACTTCTTCGAGACGCGTGTGCGAAGCGAGAACGAGATCAATCAACTCGTCTCTGCTTGCTTCGTTTAGGCGATCCCGTGTCATGTCTTCTTGATACCTAAACTAACGTCTCCTGCCAAGGGGAATGCCATCCAAAATGAAACGAAGCGCTTGATCCGAGAGTTCTTGCGACATCGACTCGCCGGGAAACAGGAAGCGACCTCGCTCGAGCTTCTTTGCGAAGAGAACGAAACCCGTTCGATCCCAGCCCAGGATCTTGATGTAGTTGCCGCGTCGGTTCACGAAGGCGAAGAGGTCGCCCGAGTAGGGATCGTTGTCGCGAAAAATCTGTTGGACGAGAGCCAGCAGTCCCTGAAAAGATTTTCGCATGTCCGTTGGCTCGGCGTAGGCAAAGATGCGACGCGGTTCGTCGGCGAGCCACACGCGCTAAGCCTTCCAGCGCAGCGTGGCGCCGCCGGGCAACGACAGTTCG
>JAQBEG010000731.1:0-2614 GCA_032123985.1 Deltaproteobacteria bacterium | reverse complement strand
CGCCACATGGGCTGGACCGAGGCCGCCGACGCGATCGTGCGTTCGATTGAGGCCGCAATCGGCGACAAGGTGGTCACCTACGACTTCGCGCGACAGATGGACGACGCGAAGCAGGTTTCGTGCTCGGGCTTCGGCGCGGCGATGATCGAGCGGATGTGACGCCGGCGAGCGTCACGAAACAAAAAGGCCGCCTGCGGGCGGCCTTTTTGTTAGATCTGCGGCGGGCTCAGTTTTCTTTCTGGATGTTCGAGGCTTGCTTCCCCTTCGGTCCCTGCACAATATCGAAGTTCACCTTCTGTCCTTCCTTAAGCGTCTTGAAACCGCCCATGTTGATCGCGGAAAAGTGCGCGAACAGATCCTCGCTGCCATCGTCCGGCGTAATGAATCCGTAGCCCTTCGCGTCATTGAACCACTTCACGGTGCCTGTTGCCATGTTGCCTTCCTCGTTCGTTTCCCAACCGGGCGGACCCGGGCCATGCCTGAACTTCCGGCCTGCCCGCCCCTCTTGATGGCGCTTGAGACAGCCTGAATCCAAACACAGATCGCGTTTTACCGCGCCCCGCACAGCGTCGTCAAGGGGCCGTGGCCGACGCAAAATCGACCGCAACCCCGTGAAAAGCACGGGAATTCCGCCTCCGCGCTTGCATTGCACGCCCCCCCTACATTGATTACGATAAGCGCAGGCGTACCAAGGTCTGGAAGGGTGGGCCACATTGCAGCGGTTTGGCGCGGAAACATCGCGTGGAAGTACGGGTCGAATGGGGGTGGGTTCGAGAGCGGACACGGAGCAGCATGGCGCAGTACAAGGACAACACGCTACTGGAGGCTCAGAAGAGCAAATCGAAGCCTCCTTCGATGTTCAAGGTCATGCTTCTAAATGACGACTACACCCCCATGGAATTCGTAATTCTCATTTTGCAAAAGTTCTTCAGCATGACCCGGGAGCGAGCAACTCAGGTCATGCTTAAGGTGCACCGGGACGGTATCGGCGTGTGCGGCGTGTATCCGAAGGATGTCGCCGCCACGAAGGTCCAGCAGGTCGCTGGCTTTTCGCGTAAACACCAACACCCGCTGCAATGCGTGATGGAGGAAACATAAGAATGATTGCCCAAGAACTCGAAGTCAGCCTGCACATGGCGTTCGTCGAGGCGCGTCAGAAGCGCCACGAGTTCATCACGGTCGAGCATCTCCTCCTCGCACTCCTCGATAACCCGACGGCCGCGGAAGTGATGCGCGCCTGCGGCGCCAACATGGACGAGCTGCGCAAGCAGCTCACGCAGCATGTTGGCGAGCAAACCCCGCGCATCCCCTCCGACCGCGAGGTCGACACCCAACCCACGCTTGGCTTTCAGCGCGTGATCCAGCGCGCGATCCTGCACGTGCAGAGTTCGGGCAAGAAGGAAGTCACCGGCGCCAACGTCCTCGTCGCGATCTTCGGCGAAAAGGACTCGCACGCGGTGTACTTCCTGCAGCAGCAGGGCATCACCCGGCTCGACGTCGTCAATTACATCTCGCACGGCATTACCAAGACGCCGCAACAGGCAAGCGCAAAGGGCGAGCAGGAGACCGAACAGGAAGGCGATGCGCAGACCTCCAACAGCCCGCTCGACAACTACACGCAGAACCTGAACGCGTCCGCGCTCGCCGGCAAAATCGACCCGCTCATCGGCCGTGCCAAGGAGCTCGAGCGCGTCATCCAGACGCTCTGCCGGCGGCGCAAGAACAATCCGCTGCTGGTCGGCGAAGCGGGCGTCGGCAAAACGGCGATCGCGGAGGGGCTTGCGCGGCGCATCGTCGAGGGCAGCGTCCCGGATCTGCTTGCGAAGTGCTCGGTCTACGCACTCGACATGGGCGCGCTGCTGGCGGGCACCAAGTACCGCGGCGACTTCGAGCAGCGCCTGAAGGCGGTGCTGAAGCAGTTGGTCGACAATCCGCAGGCGATTCTGTTCATTGACGAGATCCACACGGTGATCGGCGCCGGCGCAGCCTCGGGCGGCACGCTCGATGCGTCGAACCTGCTCAAACCGGTGCTCTCGAACGGGCAGCTCAAGTGCATCGGCGCGACGACCTATATCGAATACCGCGGCGTGTTCGAAAAGGATCACGCGTTGTCGCGTCGGTTCCAGAAGATCGACGTCGTAGAGCCTTCGATCGAGGAGACGGTGGAGATCCTCAAGGGCCTGAAGACGCGCTTCGAGGCACACCACAGCGTGCGCTACACGGCGAACGCGCTCAGCACGGCGGTCGAGCTTTCGGCCCGCTACATCACCGATCGGCATCTGCCCGACAAGGCGATCGACGTGATCGACGAAGCGGGGGCCGCGCAGCGCATCGCGCCAAAGAACAAGCAGAAAAAGGTCATCGGCAAGCTCGAAATCGAGGACATCATCGCCAAGATCGCACGCATCCCGCCGCGCAGCGTGTCAACCGACGATCGGAGTGCGCTCGCCAAGCTGGACCGCGACCTGAAGGCCGTGGTGTTTGGTCAGGACAGGGCCATCGACGCGCTCGCCGCGGCGATCAAGATGGCGCGCTCGGGCCTGGGCGATCCGCAGAAACCGATTGGGAATTTCCTCTTCAGCGGACCCACCGGCGTCGGCAAGACCGAGGTCGC
>JAQBEG010000730.1:0-2656 GCA_032123985.1 Deltaproteobacteria bacterium | reverse complement strand
CGGGTGTTCAGCGTTTCCGCACACTGGAGGAGGCCAACGCCAGCCGGAACGACCCGTACCGACGCTGAGATTTGTCTCCGGGTGTCCCTACCAGAAACCGTATCCAGCCCAATTGACCATGCCGCGACGGCGAGTTTCGGTACTGTCAAGTTAAGATGATTGGAGCGCGGCCAGCCCGTCAATGGCCGACCTGGGGTCTCGTCAAGCACAAGTCGCCGCGTTCCACACAACGAAGGCACGATCCCGCAGTATTCGGTGGTTGGCTGCTCGCAGCAGATGGCGTCCGACAGGGAAGAGATTCTGGGTGATCCCATGCACCGACAAAAACCGTTGCGCTTGAGCCATGGATTTGAACCTCCGCATGGCTCGCTCCCGCTGTCGGGTCGGCTCGTGGGAGACTTCCGCCCGATTGTTCGCGTATTGGCTTGTGTCGTGAGCGACTGAGGGCATGATGGTTCGCTTCGCTGCCGCATAGCTTCTCAGCTTGTCAGTGACCAGTATCCGGGGTTCGCGTCCCTGGCCTTTCAATAGCCTACGGAAGAAGCGTTCAGCGGCACGCCGATCGCGGCGCTGCTGGAGCAGGATGTCGATCACGTCGCCGTCCTGGTCGACCACACGCCAGAGATAGCGTTGCTGACCCCGGATGTTCACGAAGAGTTCATCCAAGTGCCACGTATCGCCCAGGCGACCTTGTCGCCGCTTGAGTCTACACGCATACTCGGCACCGAACTTCCGACACCACTGCCGGATGGTTGCATAGGAAACCTGGATGTCGGCTCTCACGACCATGGGACCCCTGTTTCTCAGGAGCATTCCCCCTCTAGGTCCCGCCCTCGCGTGATGTAGTTCAGCTTGCCTGAAACCCTCCGTGTCTGTCCAGTCTGGTTTTGAGAGAGAGGTCGTTGCAGAGCCTGTGGGACCTGTGGACGGCGTCTGCGCCGTCCAAGGAGCTATGGGAAACGGTCTGCCGTTTTCCATGGCTCCGGCAGGATCCACAGGTTTCCGTGGTCACGTGTTTGGAGCCTTGTTCGAGGGGAGCGACGGTTTGAGCCGCCCGCGGTAGGACTCGCCTTCGATCACCAGATCGTAGGAGTTGCTTGTAAAGCGGTCGATGGCGCTTTGCGCGCGGACCGGGTCAGCGAAGGTGGCGAGCCATTCGTCTGGTCCGCGATTGGAAGTGACGATGATCGAGCCGGAGCGAGCGCGTTCGATGAGGATTTCGTAGATGTCGCGGCTCTCGGCGATCTCCATCGCATCCAAGGCGAAGTCGTCGAGGATCAGCAGGTCGACCGCGATGAGCTTACGCAACTCCTGCTCGTGGGTGTTGTCGAGCCTGGCGTGCTTGAGGGTCTTGAGCATCTTGTCGACGCGGACGGCGAGGACGGAGGCGCCGCGGCGGCAGGCGATGTGACCGAGGGCGTGGGCCAGGAAGGTCTTGCCGACGCCGACCTGGCCGACGATGGTCACGTGCTGGTGGGAGTCGAGAAAGCGCAGGGAGACGAGCTCGTTGAGCAGGGTGCGGTCAAAGCTGACCTTGGCGGTCTCGTCCCACAGCTCGATCTGCATGGTGGGATCGAGCTTGGCCCTTTGGGCGCGCAGGACGACAGCTTGGCTTTCACGGCGCGAGACTTCGTCGCCGAGGGACAGGAGCAGGAAGTCCTGACAGGGCATCTTCTGCTGGCGTGCGAGAGTCAGCCGTTCGGGCAGCGTGTCGAGCATGCGACCGAGCTTGAGGCGGCGCAGCACGGCGACGAGATCAGGCGTGATCGTTTCCGGTTTCACGGGTCACCTCCGTTTGGGGAAAGCTGAGGGCGTACTGTTTTTGGGGGCGCAGGAAGCGGGCAGCCGGAGCGGAGGGGCTCGGATCTGCGGCGATGTCCTCGGGCAGGGACGGTAGCTCGAGCATGCGGCGCAGGCGGTAGACATCAAGCATGTCGGCGTCGAGTGCGATACGGCACGCCGGCTCGATCCGCTCGGTGCCGTACTTGCGCGCCAGTCCGAGCAGGGCATAGACGCGGCGCATGCGGGTCCAGGGAAGCGGGTCGTCGAGCAATGCTGAGGCAAAGCGTCCCACGGCATCGCCGTATCCGGCGGCTTGACGGCGCAGGAAGGCCAGGTCGCGGTGGGCGTAGGCCCGCTTGTGCTCGGGGAAGTCGTTCGGGTCGGTGGACCGCTGGCCCCGGGCGACTCGGGGATGCGTCTTGACCAGGAGGGCGCCGTCGTAGAAGCGGACGGTGTTGCGGTCAGCGCGGGCGCGCAGCTTGCGGCCGATCAAGCGCGTGGGCAGGGAGTACAGCGCGCGATCGACTTGCGCGTAGTGGTCGCGGGCGACCTTGGGCGAAGCCCACAGAGGGACGTCGTACAGCTCGGTTGGTGCCGGTAGCAGGGCCGGCTTCTCTTCGGCTTCGAAGACCTCGAGCGGCAGACGCTGGGTCGTGGAGTGACGCCTGAGGCCGTACTCCTCGAGGGACCAGCGACGGCCACGCTCACGCGCGTGATTGAGATCGATCAGCTGTTCGCCGGCGAAGCAGTCGTCCGGACATGGGGCACGGCCCGTTCGACACGTCCCTTGTCCTTGGCGTGCCGGACGCGAGCCGGATCGACTTGGAAACCGCGGGCTTGGGCGTACTCCAAGAAGGCCTCGACCAGGCGCGGC
>JAQBEG010000729.1:0-3580 GCA_032123985.1 Deltaproteobacteria bacterium | reverse complement strand
CTTTCTCGTCGCGATCCCGCTCTATGGAAATTTCGTACCGAAACACGTCTCGTTCCTGATGGCGATGCGCTATTACGCCGGAAATTGGGCGTATAACGTCTGGTTCTTTCGCGGCGATTCACAGAAGAAGCTGAACAAGTTGACGAAGGCCGCACTCACCATGCGCGAGCAACTCGAAGGCCTGCTCGACAACGACGAGGCCGTCGACACGGCGATGATGATGATGCCATCCATGCGTTTGATGCATCTACAGGGCAAGGTTCTCCACGAGACGATTCCAAAGGCGCTCGACAATATCGAGAACTACGAATGGATGGAGGGCGAAATCGTGGCGGGACTCGCGTTAGGTTGGAATTTTGGAGACGGCCACCTCAACGACATGCAGCTCCTCGAGGCGATCCAGGAACAATGCGGCTTCGAGCCCGGCGAACTGCGCGTCATCATGGTCGAATCACAACCGCTCTTCGGACGAACCATGTCATGGCGGATCGCCGACGCCGCGACGGGGATTCTGGAACAAGGCGAGACGGAGATCGCGCCGCTGCGCGCCTATCAAGCTTGGCCGACCGGGACGGTCGCGGAAGCGTTCAAAGCGGGTTGAGGCTGTTCGTGGGCTCACCCGGGCGGTCGTTTCCTCCAAGCTCGTCCGAGCGCCTGCACGAGCTGAAGCTGTCTTGACGCATCCGTCACGACGACAAACCCTTTGACTCGAAGGATCCCATCGGACAGCGCTTCGAGGAATCGCGCTAGTCGTTCACGCGAGATCGGACCGTCGAACCGAATGGTCTTCGACGTAATCTGGCTCCCGTCGTGGGCGATCGGTTCTGGTTCGGGGCGCGCGCCTCGAGGCGCTGCTGCCAACGCATCCACGGGATCGAGGCGACCTTGTTCGGTTGCCAGAATCGGGCGGCCCGGTACTAGCTGAGAGAGGCGCTCGGCGAAGGTTGGGAGCGAGGCTGGGGCGATTCGATCGATCTTAATGCCGCTCATTCGGCCTATCTACCAGCGATCACGGCACCTCGTCCGAGAGTCTGTCGCGCTGGCGGAAATTCTGGGTTTCTTCCGAAAGGACTCCGGAAGGCGACGCCTAGCCTGAGTCCGTTCAGTCGCTGAAGTCCGCTTCACTACCCTTTGCCATCTCTTCGAGAAACCATTTCGGAAACTGTCCGACGAATCCAGAGACATCCCAGTAGTCACTCCACTTCGCTACCCGACCGTTCTTTAGTTCATGCACGGTCGCGAATTTGTTGGAGGCCTTCTCGCCGGTCTTGAAGGTCCAGACCTCTGTGTGATCGAGAAAGACCACGTCTCCTTCGGCTACCAGGTGATGGATCGTGTGTTGGTGGTCGTCCAGGTGATCAAACGCGATGGCCAGGCGCTTGACGACATTCTCGGGGCCATGTGCGCCGACGTCCTCGGTGGGAACGTCTTCGTAGAAGACGTCGTCGGTCATGCAACTCTTGAGCGTCTTCCAATCCATCTCACTGAGCGCACGCCACATGGTTTCAACGGTCTTCTTGTTCTCTTCGATCGACATCTCTTCTTCCTCCGGGTGAGCATCCTGGTCGCGGTGCTTCAGCTCATGACATTCTGGAGCCTGGCGGTGGTCGTAGCAACGCCCTAGCGCAGGAACCGGCATGGCAATCGCGTCCGGGGAGGCGCACACCGCCCGTGAGGATTTCGGGTGGATCGGTCCAACCTCGCCCGGCGCTCGAAATTTGCTGCCACGCAGCCGGCCGAGCCTGTAAGATCAGGGGACTGGCCCTCTAGAGTTCAATGGAGAGAACCGTGGCATACGATCTCGTGATTCGTGGCGGAAAGATCATCGATGGGACCGGCGGCGACGCGTTCGTCGGCGACGTGGCAATCCAGGACGGCAAGATCTGCGGGGTCGGCGTGGTCGAGGGTGGTGGTACACGGGAGATCGACGCCAGCGGACTCGCCGTCACGCCGGGGTTCGTCGACATCCACACGCATTACGATGGCCAGGCGACCTGGGATCCGCAGCTCGCCCCGTCGTGCTTCCATGGCGTCACGACGATCGTGATGGGAAATTGTGGCGTCGGCTTTGCGCCCGTCCAGCCGGGCAAGGAAGACTTCCTGATCGGCTTGATGGAGGGCGTCGAGGACATCCCAGGCACGGCGCTGCACGAGGGAATGAACTGGTCCTGGCGCACGTTTCCCGAGTATCTCGACGCGCTCGACCGGCTCGTGTTCTCGATGGACGTCGCCACCCAGGTTCCGCACGGCGCGGTTCGCGCCTATGTGATGGGTCAGCGGGGCGCGGACAACGAACCCGCGACGCCTCGTGACATCGATGAAATGGCGGCCATCGTCAAGGAGGGCATCGCGGCCGGCGCATTGGGCTTCTCGACTTCTCGAACCATCGCCCATACCGCGATTACGGGTGAACCCGTACCCGGGACCTTCGCGGCGGAGGACGAGCTCTTTGGAATTGGCCGGGTGCTCGGCGATCTCGGCACCGGAATCTTCGAAGTCGCCGGCGCTGGCGTGGCGGGCGAGGACATCGCTGCGCCGGCGAAGGAACTCGAGTGGATGGTGCGCCTATCCAAGGAAATCGGTCGCCCCGTCACGTTCGCCATGGTCCAGGTCGACGCGGCGCCCGACCTGTGGCGCGAACTGCTCGAGAGTTCGGCCGCCGCGGTGAAGGATGGCGCCGAGGTCTTTCCCCAGGTTGCCGGCCGGCCCTTCGGTTTCATGATCGGACATCAAACCGAGATTCATCCGCTCGCGGCATGCCCGAGCTTTGCGGCGCTTCTGCCGCTTTCCTTCGAGGATCGCGTCGAGCGTCTGCGCGATCCCGAAACGAAGAAGAGGATCCTCTCGGAGGCCAGCGCCGAGAATTCGATGCTGCTCGGACAGCTGAATCGGATGTTTCCAATGGGCGATCCGCCCAACTACGAGCCCGCCTATGAAGATTCGATCGAGGCCATCGCAAAGCGAGAGGGCACGGATGCGATCGAACTCTTTTACGACCGGATGCTCGAGCGCGATGGGCGTGAACTCTTCATGGTCCCGCTCCTCAACTACTCCCAGGGCAATGCCGACCCGATTCGTGAAATGATGTACCACCCGCGCGCCGCTCTCGGGCTCGGTGATGGCGGAGCACATTGCGGAATGATCTGCGACGCCTCGATCCAGACGTTCATGCTGACTCATTGGGTTCGGGATCGAACGCGCGGTGAGCGGATCCCGGTCGAGTTCGCAATAAAGCGGATGACCAGGGACACCGCCGAACTCTACGGGTTGAACGATCGGGGAACGCTCGAAGTCGGGAAGAAGGCCGATCTCAATCTGATCGACCTCGACGGAATCCGCCTGGCGCCTCCGGAGATGGTCCACGATCTGCCCGCCGGCGGGAAGCGCTTCATGCAACGCGCCCACGGCTATCGGGCCACGATCGTGTCGGGCGTGATCACGATCGAAAACGATGAACCGACGGGCAGCTACCCGGGGCGGCTCATTCG
This sequence comes from Deltaproteobacteria bacterium, assembly GCA_032123985.1. Lineage (GTDB taxonomy): Bacteria > Myxococcota_A > UBA9160 > UBA9160 > UBA4427 > UBA4427. Next base: position 92 of record JAQBEG010000729.1, on the reverse strand, counting down.
CGGAATGCAGGCCTAATCGGCATGTGGAAGTGGATCAGTAGGGTTTTCGTTCTGGGGGCCACGATTTGTGGGAACCCGGTTTGGGTCGGTCC
>JAQBEG010000728.1:0-2839 GCA_032123985.1 Deltaproteobacteria bacterium | reverse complement strand
GGCCACCAAACTACCGGATCATCTTCACGAAAGCGCGAAGACGGTTCTTCGAGAAGCTTGGAGTCCGGGCAACGCGACTGTGGCCAAACGCCGGCCCGGACGTCTGTCCTCTTCCTTCGAAGCCGACCATCCCGGTCCGGTTCGAGAGAGATTGAATGAGACTCTCACGCTTCAACGACTCGGAATTCGCGGAAGGCTTTACAGCGAGCTGCTGAAATCGAACGCGATTGAGAACCTGAACAGTTGAAACGTGAAGTACTCTAGGAATGTCGGCTCTTCCGGAATTCGTGTGGGTCGACTGCGTCGGGGTTCTGTCGTTGGGGAGCCCTGAGACTGGTAGCCGGGGCATTTTCAGCCTTGGAACGAGCGGCTCTGGGGTCGGTAGAGTTTCGCGATGCAAGATCGAACTCTCTACGCGCGGCTTCTGGGGATCGAAGATCCATGGCGAGTGACGGACGTGATGCTCCGTTTGGATGATGAGCAAGCGGTCGTCGTGTCTGTCGCGCTGGATCCCGGAGCGCCGCTCCATTGCCCGAAGTGTCAAAGCCGAGGATCTCGCTACGACTCTCGCGAGCGGCGCTGGCGTCATCTGGACACGATGCAGTACCGCACGATTCTCGTGGCCGACGTGCCGCGAGTCCAGTGTGACAAGCACGGAGTCATCCAGATCACGGTTCCGTGGTCCGATCCAAAGTCGCGCTTCACGGCGCTGTTCGAAGCGCTCGTCATCGACTGGCTGAAGGAAGCCAGCTTCTCAGCAGTGGCGCGCCAGCTTTCTCTTAGCTGGGATCAAGTGGCTGGGATCCAGGACCGGGCCGTTCGCCGAGGACTGGCTCGGAGAGAGAAGCAGCGACCGCGCCGCATCGGAGTCGACGAGACGTCGTTCCGGAAGCGTGCCGAGTACATCACGGTGGTGAACGATCTCGATCGGAATCGCGTTCTCTGGATCGGGGACAACCGCAAGAAGCAAACGCTGAGTGCCTTCTACGCAGAACTGGGCCCGGAAGGCTGCGCGAGGCTCGAATCGGTCGCGATGGACATGTGGGCCCCCTACATCTCTTCAACCCGGGAGCACGTTCCCGACGCGGATCGACGGATCGTCTTCGATAAGTTCCACATCGCGCAACATCTCGGCCGAGCCGTGGACGAGGTGCGGCGAGCGGAGAACCGAGAACTCGTTCGAGAGGGAGACAATCGTCTCAAGAAGACGAAGTACCTGTGGCTGATGAATCCGGATCGAATGAGCCAAGAGCGATGGGAAGGCTTTGCTTCGCTTCGCGATAGCCAGCTGCGGGTGGCGCGCGCCTGGGCGATCAAAGAGTCCGCCATGATGCTCTGGGGTTATGTTCGTCGAGGCTGGGCCGAGCGGGCATGGAAGGGCTGGTACGACTGGGCGATCCGCTCTCGCCTGGCGCCTATCAAGCGCGTGGCTCGGTTGATCAAGTACTACTGGGACGGCGTGATCAACGCTGCAACGACCCACGTCACCAACGCCAGGAGCGAGGGGCTGAACTCGAAGATCCAGTGGATCAAGCGGAAGGCATGCGGCTATCGGAATCGTAAGCGCTTCCACAATGCCATCTACTTCCACCTCGCCGACCTGAATCTCTATCCAGACTCTCTCCAATCAACCCACACGAAAGCCTGAAGCACCGTAAACATCAACCCCGTCAAGTATTTAGCTTGGCGGGGTTGTTGCGTTTGGGACTCCCCCACATATTCGTCCCCCACTATTCCCGCGCAATTCCCGCGTAATCAGGGAGGGGGTCGGACCTAGACTAAAGGCATGGTGAACATTCAACTTGTGTAGCCCCCACGCTTGCAAAGCACTGCCTTAAAGTAAGAGACCTTTGTGTCATACGTCGTTGCGGAGGGCATTCGGAGTCCTTCGCAGGCCCGTCTTGCCAATAGGTACAGCGAAGCAGAGTCCCACCTATTTCATCGTCAGGAGGGAATAGCCGTCGCGGTCCAGCTCTAATACGTATCCCATGAAATTCCCGCCGCTCTTCACCGGAATTTTGTGTTCGATGGCTACGCCATCCGCTTGGAGCTGCACATAGACTTCATGGACCGCCCGGCCGCTTGCCTGATTCAAGTCCCCTCTGAATGCGTGACTATTGACATTGGTTGGGAAGACGAGGACGACTCGGCCGTCGGCGGTTCCCGCGATTTTCATCTCCACGCCGTTGATCTCGATTTCCCGTGTCGCGCCGGACCAGGTCGAGCAGTTCTGCGTGAATATATACGGCCGGTTGCATGTCATCCACGATCCGGGAATCGCAGAGCGCAGTTCAGCGGGCGAAGGAGTGGCGCATCCAGCCAGGATCAGGGCCGCAAGGGCCCACCATAGATTCCGTCTGGACGGATCGACTGCAATAGATTGCGGTACGCCCGTCGCCGAATTTGCCTCTGTCCTCCGCGCGATGGTGAACGGGGAACGCGCTCCCCGACCCAGAATGTGCTGCAATCGGATAAAACTGACACGGCTATTCGAGATCATCATTTTCCTCCAGTAGTCGATGGGTTGTCGCGGCGACGATTCCCAGCTGCGTCTCATGACATTCTGGAGCGCGCCCGTTGCAATAGCAACGGCCCCGAAGTCGTCTCTCCGACACATACGCCGCATCTCACGGCTCGGGAATGCTGTCTGTTCTCTTTATTCATCCACAGAGCTCAATCGCGATCTCGGGGTCGATGAACTGATTGGATCAGGCTGCATCTCGCCAAACGTATCGATGATGAAGGCCGCCAACTCGAGGCAACCCGACGATCTGCGCGTTTCGTGATGGCCGATCCTCGGTCGGGCGGCCCGCTGGCGAATCTCGGAGTTGCGTGTGCA
>JAQBEG010000727.1:0-3012 GCA_032123985.1 Deltaproteobacteria bacterium | reverse complement strand
GTCGGCGAGCCCGGGCGTTGGCGAGGGTCGCGAGCATGCGCCCCTTCTCGCGAACGAGCGACCGGATCTCCTCGCGGAATCGAATCAGATTCGTCTTCGCTTCCTCGGCCTGAATGCGAATCTCTTCGAGTTCCTGTTCGGCGCGTTCAAGGTCTTCGAAGAGCGCCTGCTTGTGCGCGATCAGCGCAAGCGAGGACTCTTCTTCCCCACGGCGTACGCTTCGTCGGACGTCGTCATGCAGCCTCGCAATTTCGGCGCGACGATCGCTGATCTCGCTCTCGATTTTGTTGCGCATGTATAGGATGCCGGCGACCGCACTCTTGAGCTCTCGGTATTGCCGAACGCGTTCAGCGATCGCCTGTTCGTAGACGACCTCGGGTGCCTGATGTTCGCGATCGCGAACCCAAGAACCAAAGACTCCCTGGAATAGGCTTCGTAGTCGGGTGAGCATGCTCGGTCTGTGATTGGACATTTCTTCTCCTTCGCCGGTGGATCCGGCTAGTCGCGGGCGCGACGGCGAAACTCATCGGCCTTGAGGCCGAGTTCACGAATTTTCTGTTGCAGGCTTTGCCTCACCATGCCGATCGCGCCGGCCGTCCGAGAGACATTGCCCTCGTGTTCGCGCAACGCCTCCGAGAGGTACTGGCGCTCAAAGGCCTCGACGGTCTGACGCTTCGCGTCGGCAAATGGCAACTCCAGATCAGGCGTGGGCTGAGCTATGACGTCGCCCTGCGGCACGAGTTGAAGATCGTCTTCCGTGATTTCCATACCCGCCGAAAGGACGGCCGCGCGTTCGAGAACGTTGCGCAGCTCCCGCACGTTTCCCGGCCAACTATGCCGAGCCAACCGGGCGAGTGCGGCCGTACCGAGCGCTTTCTTCTCGCGGCCGAGTCGTTCGGCAACTTGACCCAGGAAGCGATCGGACAACGCAGCAAAATCCTCGATTCGGTCACGTAGCGGTGGCAGCTCGATCTCGACCACCTTGAGTCGGTAGTAGAGATCTTCCCGAAATCGGCCAGCCTCGATCTCTTCTTCGAGATCGCGATGCGTCGCGCAAACGACTCGGACATCGACTTCGATCGTGTCCGTCGACCCAACGCGCTCGAGCTGCCGTTCTTCCAGCACGCGCAAAACCTTGGCCTGGGTTTCGGGTCCCATATCCCCGATTTCGTCGAGAAAAATCGTCCCGCCATCGGCCGCTTCGAAGCGGCCGATCCGCCTACGATCGGCGCCCGTGAAGGCACCCTTCTCGTGACCGAAGAGCTCGCTCTCGACGAGCTCCCGATTGATCGCCGCGCAATTCACTGCAACGAAGGGTCGCAATCGACGAGAGCTCGTCGCATGAAGTGCCTGCGCAACGAGTTCTTTGCCCGTGCCACTTTCGCCCCTGATCATCACAGAGAGATCGGTTTCTGCGACTTTCTGAATCGTCTCGAAAACCCGCCTCATCGCGAGGCCGGAACCGATCAGCTGATCGAATCCGTAATCACGTTGGACCTGCTCGCGCAGCAAACGATTTTCCCGTTCGAGTCGATGTCGTTCGAGGGAGCGCGCAACGACGACGCGAAGTTCGTCATTGTCGAAAGGTTTGGGCACATAGTCGTCTGCGCCAGCCTTCATCGCCTCGACCGCGATCTTCTCCGAGCCATGTGCCGTGATCATCACGACTCCGGTTTCCGGTCGCTCTTGCTTGGCAGCCCGGAGTACATCCATCCCGCTCCGGCCGCGCCCGAGCGCCAGGTCAGTGATCACGAGATCGAAGACCTCATCTCGAATCTTCTCGATGGCCTCATCGCCGTCCTCTGCCAGCGAAACTTCGTGGCCCTCGCGCCGCAACAAACCTTTGAGCGCCAATCGAATCGCGTGCTCGTCTTCGACGACGAGAATTTTCGATGTCATGACGTTCTTGCCCCGATGTTGTTCGTCTTCGGGAAGGTGAGTAGAAACTCCGTGCCCTCTCCCGAAGCTGTTTCGACCTCGATCGAACCGCCGTGGTTGTCGACAATCTTGCGACACAGAGCCAGACCGAGTCCGGTTCCCTCCGCTCGAGAGGTGTAGAACGGATCGAAAATCTGAGCGCGGACGTCTTCATCTATCCCGAGTCCGTTGTCGGAAACCCGAACCCAGACCTCCGTTCCGGCCAGGTTCTCACCCATCGACACGCGAATCTCCGGCTGCGCGATACGTGCCTCCTCGAGCGCATCGATCGCGTTACCAACGAGATTGATCATCACACGCCGGAGCTGTTCGGAATCGCCCTCCAAATGTCCGTCGGCGTCGTATTGACGAATAATCGTGATCGAACTACGCCTGGCGCGATCCCGAAAAGTCTCGAGCGCCGACTCGAGGATGTCATCCATGACGAGGGCACTGATCTGCGTGTCTTCCTCTCTCGCGAAGCGAAGCAGATGCGAGATCGATTTCTCCACGCGTTCGAGTTCCGCGACGGCAACCCGCGCATACTCGACTTGATCGGGTCCGTTCGGCTCTTCCCCCATCTGTTGGACGAGACTCTTCGCCGCCGTGATGGGATTCCGAATCTCATGTGCGATCGAGGCGGAAAGCTGCTCGAGCGATCGGTGATGCTCGCCCTCAAGATGGCGCCGCTCGCTACTCACGCGAGTAGTCACACGTCGCTGCACTTCTTCTTGAAGAAACCTCTCGCGCAGACGAGGTTCATATACGAGCCGGAAGGCTTTACGACCAACGCCGACGCCGAAATAGATCAGCGAAAGAGCCCCGAGGAATGGAACGAATATCAGGAGCGGAACCGTGATCAGAGCGCCGCGAAATGCTTGACGAGAAAGTGCGACCTTCTGATCCGCTAAACGCTTCGCGCGACGATATGTCAGCTCGTCCTCGGATAGCAGCGATTCATCAATCGAGGCCAGTCCGTCGCTCGACTCTCCATCGAACTCCGCGTGGGCGTGAGGATCGTTTTCGTCGTGATGCTGATAGTCACGCCGACGATGCTTCCCTCGCCGATGTCGAGAGCCGCGAATTTTCGCCCCC
>JAQBEG010000726.1:0-6221 GCA_032123985.1 Deltaproteobacteria bacterium | reverse complement strand
GATCTCGATCTCACGATGAATCCCGCGACTCGCTTCGATCAGTCGGGCCCGCACCCCTTCGATCGAATCGATCTCGAAAAGCTGCACGTCCGGAATGGATGAATCGTCGAGGAGGGCGATCACCTCATCTGCATCGCCCGCCCGAATGGCCTCGGCCAGCCGTCCGATCCCCCCGGCCTCACTGTAACGGTGGCTCGTCCGCAACGTCACGATCGAATCGCTCAACCCTGTCGAAAGGCCGCCGCTCCCTGCACGGCCTCGGAAATCGGGGGCCAGCGCGACGGATCCCTGTTCCTCGAGCTTCCCCGCGCAGATTTCCGAAAGTACCGCGCCCGAGTCGACCGAGGCGAGTTGGGCGGGATCGCCGAGTAGAACGACTCGATCAACCGATTCGCACGCCGCGAAGAGTCGCGTCATCAACTCGAGATCGACCATCGATGCTTCATCGACGATCACGATGTCCGCGGCAAGCGAGAGCGGTCGCGGCCTGCCGAGCGCGTCACGACGAGTCTGCGCGTAGAGCGCTCGCTGGACCGTCTCGGCCGCGATCATCATCCCTGCACGAATCTCGGGGGAGAGTTCGAGCGCTTCACGTTGCCGCGCGAACGAGGAGGTCATCGCGGCCGCCGCCTTGCCGGTGGGGGCCAGAAGTCGTACGCGGGGCGGCGCAGCATGGTCGGCAACCGCCTGTTCGACGAGAAGCGAAACCAATCGCGCAACCATCGTCGTCTTGCCGGTTCCCGGACCGCCTGTCACGATCGACAGGGGACGCGCGAGAGCCGTTCGCAATGCGGCGCTCGGCGAGTCATCGCCGCTCGCAGTCCGTTCGACGAATCTTTCGATTCCGCTCTCTGCGAGTGACCAGTCGACTTGGAAGTCCTCGCGGCGAGCCCGCTCGAGAACGAAAGCGGCGAGGTTGCGCTGACTCTCGTATGACCGGCGTAGATAGAGACGACCCCGATCATCGAGTATGAGTGGCCGCGGATGTGCGTCTCGCTGGTGTTGCGACGAAACGACCTCCACCAGGGGACTCGCACTGATTTCCTCGATCCATTCCTCGATAGAATCGTTCGTCGCCAGAACGGAAAACGTGACAGCCTCGGATCCGCTGTCCGTCGCGAGACCGACCGCTTCCAAACGGCGCAGATCAGCACACACGTGCCCGGCTGACTCTTGTCGACTCGCAAGCGCGAGTGCCCATCGGACGCTCGGCCTGGTTTCATCGTAGAGCGACGAGAGTCGACTCGAGAACTGATGATCGAGCGCCGACAGCACCCCGAGAGAGCGAGCCAACTCGAGCAGATCCTCTTGCGAAGCCTGCGGCCATGCGCGAATCGAAGCCCTCATGCTGACGCCTTTGCATGCCGTGATTCACCGATGAGCGCTGACGCGCGACTAATGATGTCGAAGGACGGGAGATCGAAGAAAATTCCGCAGCCGGGTGCATGTGATTGCGCGAGCCCCCGAAGGAACAGGTAATACACACCGCCAAAATGCTTGTCGTATTCGTAGCCTTCGAGCCGTTGGCCGAGGTGCCGATCGAGCGCGATCACATAGATCAAATACTGCAAGATGTAGTCGTGGTCGATCATCGGCTGAAGAAGCCGGTCGGGAAGATAGTCAGCCTGCTGCGAACCGAGATGATTCGACTTGTAGTCGATCAGATAATAGCGGTCACCATGACGGAATACGGCATCGATGATGCCTCGTAGATAGCCGTTCAGCTCCCGCCAGCTCATCCGAGAAACTCGGTCGGCATAACATTGAAGAGGTGTGCCCTCGGGCGAGGTTGCAAGCAACGCCGAGAGTGTCTCGGGCGTAAATTTCTCCCGTTGAGATAGACGAGAAGCGGCGAGCGTGAACTCGATCTCGGGTCTCAACTGCCCCTTCGCCACGTCCGCCAACCGAAGGGTCTCGGGCTCGGCTCGAAGCGGCGTGCGAGCAACGGACTCGACGACGTGCACGATCTGATCGATGCGACCGGGTTCGAGCCCGTTCCGTTCAACCGTCGCAGTCGCCAGCTTTCGGATCGCGACTTCGTCAAACCCAGCAAAATCGACCTCTTCGAGAATCTCGTGGAGCAGCGTGCCCGCTTCCGCGCCGCGAGGAAAGTCGTGCATCGCCGCCGCCAGGTCGGGGGTCTGATCGGCTTCCGCCTGCTGCATTTCACTCGAGACGCCCGAGTCGCGATCGCGTCCCGTCACGAGCGGCCCCGAGAGCGGTTCAGCGACGCGATAGGAATCCCGCACGAGAGCCGAAAAACTCGTCGTCGTGACAGGAGATCCAAGAACTCGTCGCGCGGGTTCGAAAGCGAGCGGTAGGCGCTCGATCAAAGGCGACTGCCAGCGTTTTCGCGGCGCGAGTTCTGCAGTCTCGATCGAAATCGCGCCCTCGCCCGCTTCGTCGGCAATCGCCTGCCAGGCGGCGTGCCATTTCTCGTCGTTCCATTTTTTCAGCGCCGCTGGAGAGCTGGTCCGGTCGTTTCCTGCCGCCCGCCATTCGCGTGCGTGCAGTAGCCACGCGAGCGGCGTCTTCGAATGGGCGGCGCCCACGGCGCCCCATACGACGACGCACTGCTGCTTTGCCCGCGTGAGTCCGACATAGAGCAGTCGCATCTGCTCGGAGAGCGCCTCCTCTTTCGCACGCTCGGCGTGCTCGGCGTAATCCGGGCCGCCGAGATCTAGGGTCCGCGACTTCGATTCGCCGTCGAAGAAACGAACGGGCGGCCGCTGTTTTGATTCATCCTGTGCGGATTGCGCAGAGGGCGCACGAGCAGATGGGTCCTCCCATAGACTCGGCAGATATACGATCTCGTATTCGAGGCCCTTGCTGCGGTGCAGCGTGACCAGCGAAATCGCTTGATCATCGCGCTCCAGGCGAAGCAGCGATGCCTCCGAGCCCACCTCGCCACGCGCCTCGGGCGATGCGATCGCACGTTCGAGCCAGGCGATGAGACCGATTCGCGAAGTCGAGCGGTCGTTTTCGATGTGCTGCAGAAGCTCCGCCAGATGCAACCAGTTCGTGAGACGGCGATCCCCGTCGTCGTATCCAAGCAAACGCTCCGTGACCCCTTCACCGCGACGCCAATCCGAGAACGCGCGACCAAAACCGGACTGGGACCAGGCGCGCGCGTATTCAGCGAAGCGCTCCCCCACCGCGGCGAGCGCCGTATCGTCGTCTGCGAGCTCCGCGATCGCACACGCGTCGAAGCCGTGTGCACCCGTCGACAATGCGCCGCGCAAGAGGGATGGATCACCCGTACGTAGCATGGCGCTCATGATGCTCACGAGTTCCCAGGCCTCGCGCGATTCGAACACATCGGAATCCCCGCGATCCACGCACGGAATACCAAGGGCTTCGAGCGCTCTACGCGCGCGAGCAAGCTCACCTTTCCTCCGACAAAGGACCGCGATGTCGGAGGGGGTGAGAGCACGCCCACCGACCTCGGCTCCAGCGTCGAGCAGATCGGCTACATCCCGCGCAAACGCACTCATCAAATCGGTTCGTCCAAAACGAAGGGGCAGCTCCTTCTCCTCGTCGACAGGCTCTCCCAGGAAATCCCCCGCTGCCTTGCGATCCGCCATCAGCACGCGTAGGCCCGCGCCCGACCTGTTCGGAATGGACAGCTCGTGATCAGCATCCGCTCGAGCCGACACAGCATTGAACTCGATTGCGTCCAGACTAAACGGCTGTTCCGGCTGCTCGAAGAGCGTGTTCACCGCTGCGATCAAGCCGGAATTCGAGCGCCAGTTCGTAACGAGACCATGCGCGTCTCCCTCGGAATCCTCGTGGGCAGCGAGATACGTGAAGACATCCGCGCCGCGAAAGGAGTAGATCGCTTGTTTCGGATCCCCGATTAGGACCAATCCGCCGGCGCGCGTGTCCGATCCGTCGAAATGCCAGACGCGGCGAAAGATTTCGTATTGAACGGGATCCGTATCCTGAAATTCGTCGATGAGCGCGAACCGATATCGCGCCCGCAGCAGATCTGCGAGTCGATTGCCGTCCGGGGGACGCAACGCAGCCCGAAGTTCACTCAACAGATCATCAAAGAAGAGAATGTGCCGTTCCTCGCGACGCCTACGGGCTTCCTCACGCGCCACCTCGACGAATCGAATCCGCAGCGCCAGAGCACGGGCTCTGCACGCGTCAGTGAGAGAGGCGACGACAGTTGCCACCTCCGCACAGACGCCAAAAAACTCGTCCTCGACGGGGCGACCATTTTTCTTCAAGCCCTTCTCGAGACCCTCGGGCGTCAGTTTGGTCCACCAATCTGGCAACTCGGCGGCGATCATCGACTCCAACGTCTCAGATTGTGCGATGAGTCCGGCCCGCAAATCGAGTTGCGGAAGCCAATTCGATTCGATCGTCTTCCGTCTGTAGATGTTCCCGTTCAGATCGTTGTCGCCCAGCAGCAGATCCGAAACGATCTGCCGGCGCTTGATCCAGGCTCGCGCCCAGCAAATCCAGGTCTCTTTCACCTTCGTTCGAATCGTGGCGAAGTCTTCCGCCTCCCTTGCATCTTCCGATTTCGGAAGCACCGGCATCTCGTCGTCGGCGCCTAACACGTTGAGCAGTGTCCTTCGAAGTGCTTCGGGCTCGAACTGCCAACTCCTTCCCGCTCCCTGGAGAAGCCATTCCACGAAAGACGGATCTTCGCCTTCCAGAAGCCGAGCCCAGAGGTCGTTCGCAAGCGTCCGTTCGAGTACCTCGGATTTTTCGACGAGCTCTGCGCCGAACGCGACGCCACTCTCGAACGCGTTCTCCTGAAGTGTGCGCTGACAGAAACCGTGGATCGTAAAAATCGCTGCCTCGTCGAATTCCTGTAGTGCCCGTCGGAGCGGATCAGCTCCCCCCTTCGTCTCACTCCGCGCGCGCGCGGTCAGTGCAAGGTCGCGCAGCTGCGGATCGGAATTTTCATCATCGGGATTCTCGCCCGCCGAGATCGCCTCTCGAATCCGTTCGCGTACGCGCGATCGAAGCTCGGCGGTGGCCGCATGGGTATATGTCACGACCAGAATCTGCGAAGGAAGTAGATCTTCCTCGACGAGCAGCCGCACATATAGAGTCGTCAGCGTATAAGTCTTACCGGTGCCAGCGCTGGCTTCGATGAGCTTCGTGCCTCCGAGTTGGAGATCCCATGGATCGAGGGCCATCATTCGCGGCGGACCTCGCGTGCTTCGATCAGCGGCCGAAAGAATTGATCGGCAATGTCTTCGAACTGATATCGGACGGGAAGTGCACCGCTCGAATCCAATGGCGACCAGCCTTCCCAAATTCGGGCGTACTCGAGCTCCTCATCCGACTCGGCTAGGCCGGCATTCTGACTATCGCCGCCTTCGAATTTCTGATGCGCGGCGCGCCATGCGACATCGGTCTTTCCCTCGACAGATCTTGAAGCGAACTCCCACGACGTCTTGGGAAAGAAGGGCAGCGGTGCATCCTGCGTGCTCCATGCCCACTCGAAGAGTCGGGCCAGATGGAATTTCGGTTCGGAAATCCTCTCGAAAACAACGACTCGTTCGTCCGATTTTCTCGATTTGGGACGGCCTACAAAGACACTGCGAGGCGTCGCCTCCGCGCCTAGATCGACGAGTGCACACAGGACCAGATGTCGGATCCAAAGATCAAAGTCGCTACGCCGCCCGATCTTCGAGAAGCCGAGTTCGATTCGCCCGCCCGGCCAGAGTTTGTCGAGGCGACCGACGATGAGACAGCTACCAAGGCTCTCGACATCCTCGAGCACCAACTCGAAATCCAGGTCGTCCAAACGATCGCCCGCAGATCGCGCCAAACCGACCCGCACGACTTCCTCGACCTCGACTCTCAGCGCATCCGCCGAAAGCCGACCAGGCAAGCCGGCTGGCATCGAGGCATTCGCAATCAATCGCCGCGCCCCCTCCTCGGCAGTTGCACCGCCCCGAAGATGATCGAGTAATGCAGTCCCGAGCCCATATTGAAGCAACGGGTCGAGTTCGACAGGATCGAGATCACCAGTGGCACTCTCCGGACGCGGCAAGCGAATCTGCAGCCGGTCACGCGAGAAAGAACGAGTCGATCGAAGAAAACGCTCGATCAACGCGTCGAGAGTGAGCGTGAGACGTGACGTGTTTGGCACGGAAGCCTGATCAGACTCGGTCGCTCGCTCCGCCAGGAATCGCCTTCGCACGCCGCCACCCGAATCACTCGAAGCGCGGCGCGCGACCGCACCCGCAAAGGCC